>NZ_JACJPW010000135.1 GCF_014696265.1 Aerosakkonema funiforme FACHB-1375
ATCTTTTACCCGTAGGTTCATCCGGTATTAGCAGCGGTTTCCCTCTGTTATCCCCGACCTGAAGCTAGATTCTCACGCGTTACTCACCCGTCCGCCACTAGGGTATTTCTACCCCCGTTCGACTTGCATGTGTTAAGCATACCGCCAGCGTTCATCCTGAGCCAGGATCAAACTCTCCGTTTTGTTCTGTTCCTATTTTCAATTCTTCAAAATAGGAAGAGTTTTTGAAGCGTTTGAATGACTCCAGAAGCTTTTTTCTAAAGCTTTTTGAGCTTTAGTTTCTCGCTTCCGGAACTTTTTTGTTTAAGTTGTTTCCTTGACGAGGTTTTAGTGTTATTCTGGCTTTCAAACTATTAATTTTTTCTAGGTTCGGTGCGTTTCGAGCCGCCGCTTTCGCTGCGTTTCTCTCGCCGCTTTATTAATGTAACAAGCCTGCCAAGAAGTGTCAAGCGGTTTGGCAAATTTTTTTTTTGATGGCTCAAACGGTCTCACCAGGCAGCTTTTCGGCCAAAATGATGGAGTTAGTCAAAGCGCAGCAGGAAAAAATTTGTGAATTTTCAGTCGGTCATTGCCACACTCAGTCAGTTTTGGAGCGATCGCGGTTGCCTGATCGCCCAGCCCTATGACATAGAGAAAGGTGCAGGCACTAAAAATCCTCATACCTTTCTGAGAGCGATCGGCCCCGAACCTTGGGCAGTTGCATACGTGGAACCCTGTCGCCGTCCGGGAGATGGACGCTATGGCGAAAATCCGAATCGCTTTCAGCACTACTATCAGTACCAAGTCCTGATCAAACCTTCACCGGATAACATCCAAGAGATATATCTGGATTCTTTGAGGGCGCTGGGTATCCGTCCCGAAGATCGGGATATTCGGTTTGTGGAAGATAATTGGGTGCGATTCGTTTAACCTAAAGTAAGCTGAAAAGCTTGCGGGACGGTTAGCCCAACCGATAAGGTTGGTGACAGCTGATTACACTTCTAGGTGCGGGGTACCTCCCCTAGTCCTGGCTCTCAAGTGCAGAGGGAAAAGCGTATCCCCTATTTTGATGAGTAGCAACCATCAGGGTAAAGCGGGGATAAAAGGCAGAAATACTGATAGCCGAATTCGGTAACTGTCGAGCAAGAATCCATGCGTAGCGAAAGCGAAGATGTGTCAGAACCATCGTTAATTCCATATGGTCTAACGGCTGAATAAGACCAAGCCAAAAGGCAAGGATAGGGCATAAGCGGTTCCACGTTCCGACTTATAAGCACTGCCCAGAAACCCGGTGGACAGCATCACGCTAAAGATTCAACTGAGTGTAATTGGAACGAAGTAACTCTCTTAAACCTCTGGTAAGGTCGATTATCAGTAAGTAGCTAACGAACGGCGTAAGAGAGAAGGATTGTATCAGAAGCGAACGCCTTGCTGTAATGGCAAGGATATGCAGACGGATACACGATAACTCCACAGGATAAGACCAAGTAGCAATGAATACGTCTAATACACAGAACAATCTGATGGTGGAATGGCAAGACCTCAACTGGCGAAAGCTAGAACGAGTAACTTTCAAGTTGCAAAAGAGAATATTCCAAGCGAGTGAACGTGGTGATGTTAAAGCAGTTCGCAAACTCCAAAAGACCTTGATTAGGTCTTGGTCTGCAAGGTGTATTGCGGTTAGACGAGTCACTCAGGACAACCAATGCAAGAATACGGCTGGTGTGGATGGTGCGAAAACACTGTCCCCAAAGCAACGTATCGTCTTAACAAAGAACCTGAGAATCACTGGTAAATCCAAACCAGCCCGTAGGGTAATGATTGCCAAACCAGGGACAGACGAGAAACGACCGTTAGGAATACCGACAATACATGACCGGGCATTGCAAGCGCTACTAAAACTAGCGCTAGAGCCGGAATGGGAGGCTAAATTCGAGCCAAATAGCTACGGCTTTAGACCAGGACGTTCGTGCCACGATGCGATTGAAGCAATTTTTAGTAGTATCAAAACTAAGGCCAAATACGTGCTTGACGCTGATATTGCTAAATGCTTTGACCGTATAAACCATGAAGCGTTACTGAAAAAGATCGACACATTCCCGACGATGAGACGGCAGTTACGTGCATGGCTCAAAGCCGGGGTAGTTGACCAAGGAGAGTTATTCCCTACCAATGAAGGTACACCACAAGGCGGGGTTATTTCACCGCTATTGGCTAATATTGCCCTACATGGTATGGAAGAACGGGTTAAGCAATACGCGGAAACGCTAAAAGGGGATAAAGGGAAAGAGCGCAACCGTACATCCCTAAGCCTAATTCGATACGCAGATGACTTCGTGATAATACACGAGGATATCAATGTCGTAAAAACTTGCCAGAAAGTAATTGCAGATTGGTTGAGTGATATCGGACTGGAATTAAAACCAAGCAAAACCAAATTAACTCACACCTACAAGGAACTTGAAGGTAATGTAGGGTTTGATTTTCTGGGATTCCACATTCAACAGTACAAAGTAGGAAACTACCGATGTGCCAAGAGTACAAACGGAAAATTGCTAGGTTTTAAAACAATAATCACCCCCTCCAAAGCCAAAGTCAAAAATCATCTGGACAAAATTGCCGAGGTAATAGATAATCACAAAACCGCCTCACAAGCTGCTTTAATAAGCAAGCTGAGTCCTATAATTAGGGGCTGGTCAAACTATTACTCGACAGTGGTCAGCAAAGAAATTTTCTCAAAATTGGATATGCTGACTTATGAGAAATTAAGGGCTTGGGCTAAGAGAAGGGGGAAAGGTAACATCAACAAGGATAAATACTGGAGAACAGTAGGCAACCGAAGATGGTGTTTTAGCACCGAGGATGGACTGGAACTAGCCCAACACAAGGCAACGCCTATTATAAGGCACGTCAATGTGAAAGGTAGAGCAAGTCCATACAACGGGGACTGGACTTACTGGAGCAAGCGACGTGGAAAATACCCCGGAACCCCTAATAGAGTTTCAAAATTACTCAACAGGCAAAAGGGTAAATGTTCTCACTGTGGTCTGTACTTCACGAGTACAGACATTGTAGAAGTTGACCATGAAATACCAAAATCGTTAGGCGGAAAGGACGCCTACGGTAATCTCAGGCTTCTACATAAACATTGTCACGACATAAAAACGGCCAATGATGGTTCCCTCAAAAAGAACCATGATGAAACGTTTTGAATCGTATCCATAACAGGGATGGAGTTGTTGAGGAGCCGGATGAGGTGAAAGTCTCATGTCCGGTTCTGAAGGAGAGGTAGAAGTGGTGACGCTTCTATCGACTCTAACGAGGATGCAGCCGTAGGAGCCTGGGGTGTAGGTTGGGAAGTCTGGCTAGATGGTATGGAAATAACCCAATTTACCTACTTCCAGCAGTGTGGTGGCATTGATTGTCGTCCGGTGTCAATCGAAATCACCTACGGGCTGGAGCGATTGGCGATGTATCTTCAGGAAACGGATGCGATCGCCAAAATTAAGTGGACAGATAATGTCACCTACGGAGATGTTCACCTCCAGGGTGAGATAGAGCAGTGTGTCTATAACTTTGAAGCGTCCAATTCAGATATGCTCTTTACCCTGTTTAACCTCTACCAGCAGGAAGCAGAGCAATTAATTCAGCGAGGGCTTGTTTTACCGAGCCTTGACTACGTTTTGAAATGTTCTCATACTTTTAACCTGTTGGACGCCAGAGGAGTCATTTCTGTAACCGAGCGGACTCGCTATATTGGTAAAATTCGCAATATGGCACGGCAAGTAGCGCAGCTTTACTTGCAACAACGGGAAAAACTTGGTTTTCCACTGCTAAAATCCCAACAGACTGGGCAGCAGTCGCCAGTTCAACTGGTATCTTAATGAAGGGTATTGGGTGCAGGGAAAAATTCCCAATCTGTAATACCCAAATCCCGAACTTCGATCGCATAAGTAAACCCAAGAACTGAGTATTGTCTGGAAAAAGTGAGTAATCTGAGCCAACTTCTCGAACCAATTGCTGATGTATTCAGAAAGATGGGACTTCCCGATCCTATAATTCATTGGGGGCATCCCCTGATGATGGCGATTGTCATCTTCGTGATGGGTAGCTTTGTAGGATGGGCTGGATGGCGCGGACGTTTGGTTAGCGATACAGATACCGCAAATAAAAGTCGATCTGACCATCGTAAAGTGGCACCCTGGATGTTTCTGTTTTTGGCAGCAGGATACACTGGTGGGGTCTTGTCCTTGGTGATGCAGCACGAAGCAATACTAGATAGCCCTCATTTTTGGACAGGATCTGTAGTATTGTTACTGCTGGGTATCAACGCCGCGATCGCTCTAACCCGCTTTGGCAACGATAAAGCATCGTTCCGCACGGTTCATGCCTATTTGGGTAGTACAGCACTTTGTTTGTTGTTCGTTCATGCTGTGCTGGGGTTGAAGCTGGGTTTGTCAATCTAGAAACGAACCTTCAATAATGAGAGCAGCCACAAGCGGAGTTATTCTTTGTCTGGCCTATATTCTTGGCCTATTATTTACGGCTTTTCCTCCTTGGGGGGGTTACGCCGTACTCGCTTTAGGCATAGGAGCGGCAGCACTGGTGCCCCGTTTGTGGCGTAAAGGCCCTAAGTCCTGGTTATGGGTGGCAGCAGGTGTTGTCGGATTGCTGGCAAGTCTGTATTTCCAGACAAAAGTGCCAAAACCAGCAACTAATGATATTAGTTTGCAAGAAAAAGCTCTCGAACAAGTAGTCACGGTGCGGGGCAAAATAGAGGATATGCCCCGCCTCACCCGCAGTCAAAGGGTACAATTTTGGTTAAATGTGACGCAACTCGATGAAATTGTCGGTAGCGATCGCCCTGTGGAGGTAGGCAAAGAGGTTACAGGCAAATTGTATGTGACCGTACCCTTACTTCAAGGCACAGGTTTATATCCTGGAGAAACGATCGCAGTTACAGGTATTTTATACAAACCCGAATCCGCCACCAATCCGGGCAGCTTTGATTTTAAAGCTTATTTAGCTCAACAAGGTGCTTTTGCAGGTCTCAAAGGACGTCAGGTAAACCTAATTAACGAACAAGCAAGTTCTCAATGGGGATGGTGGACGATCAGACAAAGAATTATTCGCTCCCAGACACATTGGTTGGGCATTCCTGAAGGGCCATTAGTCAGTGCAATGGTTCTGGGAAGTCAAACAGTAAACTTATATTTATCTCCCGAAATTAGAGACCAATTTGCTAGGGTTGGGTTAGCTCACGCTTTAGCAGCATCTGGCTTTCAAGTATCGCTTATTTTAGGTATTGTTTTAGCTCTGACAAGACGTTTACCACTAAGAGTGCAATTTGTTTCTGGTATTGCATCTCTTTTGTTTTTTATAGGTTTGGCAGGGGTACAAGCGCCTGTCCTACGAGCGGTTGTAATGGGAGTAGGCGCTTTAATTGCTTTAGTAATGAAGCGAAAAATTAGGCAATTTAGTTCTTTTTTAATAGCGGCAACTATATTGCTGCTATTTAATCCTTTGTGGATTTGGGATTTGAGTTTTCAACTGAGTTTTCTGGCAACTTTGGGATTGTTAGTAACAGCGCCAGTAATAATCCAATGGCTGGACTGGATACCGCCCCTATTCGCTTCTGTAATATCTATCCCAATGGCTGCTTCGTTATGGACTTTACCGTTACAATTATACGCTTTTAAAGTAATTTCTCCCTACAGTCTTCCGGTTAATATAACGACGACAATATTAGTCACAATTATCAGTATTGGTGGATTTATCAGTGCAATAGCAGCATTGATTTGGCCGTTGGCAGGAAGCGCTTTAGCTTGGACGCTGTATTACCCTACTCACTGGTTGATTGCGCTAGTAGAATATTTTTGCCAGTTACCGGGAAATTCTGTAGCAGTTGGAGCTATATCTATATTGCAATTGATAGCGCTTTACGGAATAATTTGTTTAGTTTGGCTTCTACGTTGGTGGCATCGCCGTTGGTGGTTGGCTGCAATTGTGGCGATCGCTCTCGTTGCTATCCCTATTTGGCAAGAGTCCACTACTTTGTTTCAGGTGACTGTGTTGGCGACAGGTAGGGAACCTGTAATGGTGATTCAAGACCGAGGGAAAGTTGCATTAATTAATAGTGGAGATAGTAATGCAGCGCGGTTTGCTGTAATACCTTTTTTGCAACAGGAAGGTATTAATAAAATAGATTGGGCGATCGCTACAACTACCCAGCAGGCAACGAGCAGAGGATGGTCAATAATCCAGGAACGTCTACCTATTGCCAATTTCTACGGTAATACTTCCTCAAAAGTTGACTCTAGCAGTCAACTTTCTTTAAATCCAGTCCAATTCGGTCAGGCAACTTACCAACCTTTGACAAGCGATCGCACTTTGCAGATCGGCTCGACAACAATTAAATTAATTGATGCGGAGTTTCCTATATTGCAATTCCAGATCAAAGAACAAAGCTGGATATTACTGGGAGATATTCAGCCAGATCAGCAAAAACTTTTGGCAAAGAAAAGAGAATTGTCCAAGAATTTGGTGCTTTGGTGGTCTGGACAGCGTTTAACGCCGGAACTGCTGAAAGTACTACAACCAGGAGTTGCGATCGCTTCTTCTAGCGCGATCGATCCGGAAACTGCCACTTACTTGCAAAAAGCGAAAACTCAGGTCTACAATCCCAGCCGTAGTGGGGCCATCCAATTAACTGCCGACGGCCAATTTGAGACAACACTCGAATTAACAGAAGATCGAGCTTCTTTGCTGTGAAGGGCTGGCAAGTTATCGCGAAAAGCGCTATGATATATCATGCGCCTGTTGGAGAGGTGGCAGAGCGGTTGAATGCGGCGCACTCGAAATGCGCTTTGGCGGCAACGTCAACGTGGGTTCAAATCCCACCCTCTCCGTTGAAAAATGCAGAAGAGTGTGGCTGAACGGATGTACCTGGCTAATTAATTGTCATATGTGACAAATTACTCCTTTGCCAATGAAAGAATACCTAAGCTGAGAAGGGCGAAGCATTCTGTGAGAAAGCGGATCTGTAAAGCCATATAGTATTGTCGGAATGCTTCGCCCATACATAATCTTGTGGCCGGAACTGAGTAAGTCGTTGTGCCAAATTGTTGTCATCAAATAAGCGCTAGCAAATTATTTTCATCTAAATCTCTAAGAAAAGTACCAGATTTACGGCTAATTTTTGAGAATGTGGGTGGGTTAAAAAGCTAACGTTGTAAGGCTTTCGGACAAAATTTTTACCCCCTTCTGGTTTATGAAAAAATATTATTATTTTGGTTTTTTTTATTTTAGTAGAGCAGAAAATTTTGGTAAAATAGAAAATTTACAATTTTCTATTACCTGGTCTAGAAATACTCGTACCCTGACCCAAAAAAAATTTGAAACGTTGACTGTAAACAGATTACCGTGTGCGAGTACATCCCTAATTGCTAAATGCCAATCAGAACAGGCGTGTGATACCAATATAGTTGGTAAACAATAAAAACTAGCTGTATTGCCATTAGCGCTTTCTGGAATTCATGAATCGATCGCCCAAAAACACAGTCAATCGCACTAGAGATCCTGTCCCTTCGTGGCTGAAGTCCTCTAAGACTATTGAACCGAGTGTAGAACGTATTCTAACCTGGTTCGAGGTGTTAGGCTATACTGTTTTGTTGCAATCAGATATTGTTTCTGGACGACATCAGGCAATTTTGCGAAGTTATTGCAACGGCATCCTGAGCGATCGCTTTTGTCAAGCAATGCAGCGAATCAACCCGGATGTCTCACCTCAGGAGATAGAAAATCTCCTTTATGAATTAACAGCAAATCGTTCCATACCGATAATGCAACAAAACCGTCAATGGCATCTGCAATTATTGGATGGTATAAAAATCAACTCTTCAGGAACCGATCGCAGTAAACCGATAACCTTGCAATTGTTAGATTTTTCCAATCTCCTGAACAACGATTGGTTAGCGATCTACTCTTTTCCTGTAATTGAAGGAGACTATCAGCATTGCCTGGATCTGGTTGTCTTTATTAATGGATTACCACTAGCAGTATTTCATGGTGTTCATACAGGTGAAAAATCATGGTCACTGCGAGCAGCTTGTTTACAACTTCAAGAGTATCAAGCTCACCTACCCAAATTTTTTTCGTTCAATGAGTTGCTGGTGCTTTCCAATGGAACGCAATCTCGTATTGGTACACTCACCAGCCAATGGAAACAGTTTATTCCCATTCGATCAGTTAACGGAGAAGATATTCCTTTCTCAGGACATGGTGAAATAGAAACCTTAATAGGAGGTATTTTCGATAAGCGTCGTTTTTTTGAAATTATGCAGCATTTTCTTGTATTTCGACAAAGCCGGACAAAGTTAACCAAGAAATTACGTTCTCATTCATTTTGTACAATTAATATTCCCAAGTCAAAGAATTTTACTAGCTTAACCTGCGATGCAGGACGAATTTGTCACTTTTCTAAACATCATTGAGGAGGAAATCAAATGACAACTGTTATCTTTTATGAAAAACCAGGCTGTATCAACAACAAAAAGCAAAAAGCATTGTTGTCAGCGGCAGGACATATCGTTGAAGCTTATAATTTGTTGACTCAATCCTGGACTGTTGAAACACTAAGGCCATTTTTTGGGAATTTGCCAGTTACAGAATGGTTTAATTACACTGCACCTTCAATTAAATCAGGGAAGATTGTTCCCGCGCTATTGGATGCAGAAACTGCCTTAAATTTGATGCTCGAAGACCCTCTATTGATTCGTCGTCCCCTCATACAAGTTGGCGAGCGCCGGGAAGTTGGCTTTGACAGTAATAAAATTGCAGCCTGGATTGGGTTAGAAGCAATAGATAAGTCTTACCAGGTTGTTCGAGATAACTTAATCCAGCAAGATTTACAAACTTGTCCCAACAGCAATCAGCCACATCCTACCCCTTGTAAAGTTGTTGAATAAAATCTCACCAAATTAATCGAGTTTAATACTTTTGAGCGAGTTACTTATGAAAACGTTCATTCTTCCTCCCGACGATCTGGCTCCCATTTGCACATCTGTAGATCGAGACTTACTGTCACAACTTCAGGAAGCTGTGAGCAACCATTTTTATGCAGGTTGCGATCGCATTACGCAAACACTCTTGACTCAATGCCAGTGGTCACTGACAACAAACCAAGACGTGCCAACACTGAAGATTTTCTGTCCTGATGCTGAAACCTACTGGGACATTGTTGGCAATATGGAAAACATCAGCGAATATTTGTCTCGCGTGACCCAAAGCAGCAGAATAGAGGTTATTCCTGGAGACAAGAAAAACATCTACTTTGAAGTCGAAACTGGTGCATAAGCCAGAAATAAGTCAAATCGATTTGTATTGTATTGAGAGGTTCATATCATGGTTACTTCCACAACAAAACTGGTTGGATTCGCTACTCAACTGCGCGATCTAATTGAATATGGAGACTCAGGAGTACGCCGCCAGATCGTTACTAAAGACGAAAAACGCCAAGCAATCTTAGTCTGCTTAAAAGCAGGAACTGTTTTAAACAGCCATACTTCGTCCCATGATGGATTTATTACCGTCATTGAAGGACAAGGAGTTTTCACATTGGAAGGACAAGAAATCGCGCTAGAGCCGGGTGTGTTTGTTGCCATGCCTGCCAACGCGGTTCATTCCGTGAATGCGATCGCTAATTTAGCCTTCTTAAAAATAGTCGATCGCCATGACGATTGTCAGGAACATCCTTAATCTACAAGTGATTATCAAAGCATCGGCGGAAAACTTGGGACTGACAGCAGGGAAACAAGTGTACGCAGTAATCAAGTCATCAGATGTGATGATCGCCGTCGATTAGACCGTTCGATCGCTTTGAACGCAACGAGTAAGTCATCAAATGTCCTGCCAATTGGCCATAATTACAAAGCTTTTAAAACAAGGGTTTCAGCAATTTATATTATGGCTGATTTGGCGGACATCATATCAAACCCGCAAGGAGGAGCCGAAGCCTACATCTGAGACAGTCGAAACCAATGATTTCTAAGTCGATCCCACTGGGGTCAAAGTAAACTATTCATAATGTCTCTGTTGTAGATGTGTGTATGTCAATGCGGAATATGTCGGCGTTTGCTTGGGGTGCTTTGGTCGGAGTTCTTGGTGGGCTAATCGGTTTGGGTGGTGCAGAGTTCCGCTTACCGATTTTACTGAGCGTATTTAACTATCACACCCTACAAGCGATCGTTATTAATCTCATCGTGAGCCTTGTAACAGTAATATTCTCGTTTATTTTTCGGAATCACGTTATTGGTCTTGAGAATGTTGCAGCAAATTGGGTAGCGATCGTCAATATTCTGGCAGGCTCTCTCATCGGTTCTTATGTTGGAGTTCACTATGCAACCCGAATTAACGAACGAGCGTTAAATCGAGTTATCGTAGTTTTTCTAATTTTTATAAGCTTTGTATTGATAGGGCATAATCTCATCTTCAGTTTGGGAAGTTTGCAACTGCCAAGTCTATTGAAAATCAGCATAGCGTTTGCAGCGGGAATTGTGATTGGCATATTCAGCAGTATGCTAGGTGTAGCAGGCGGTGAGTTGATTATTCCAACAATTATTCTGGTATTTGCAGTTGACATTAAATTGGCGGGTAGTTTGAGCCTTGCGATTAGCATTCCCACAATTGTGATGGGTCTATTCAAATACAAAAGTCAGCAACGGCTAAAGGGAGTTGAATCAGAACAAAAATTTATTGTTTCAATGGCTTCAGGCTCAATTCTGGGTGCATTTATTGGGAGTAATTTGTTGAGGTATGTATCAAGCTCTCTGCTGTACCTAATACTGGGGACAATTTTGTTATTGTCAGCGTTGAAATTAACAAAGCATAAGCCAGCGGCATAATATATAGCAAAAGTCAAAAGTCAAAAGCTTGCTGTGAATTGGTTATAGGGTTTTAGGATGCCCTAACCGCACTCGCGGTTGCTATAGCTAGGGGCTATGGCATCCGGAAGACGAAAAATGGTTATTTTCAAAGAGGATAGAGAGTTTTGCAGAGTTGTTTATCTGGGGTTTAATCAACCATTAAGATTAGACGGAGAGGATCGAACCGCGCATACCAAGGAAACGGATGATTCTTGATTGCTTCCCACTTCTCTTTGAAAATTTCTGCCTGTACGTGGTAATCCTGCGCGTTTTCAGGTGCAGCATTTAACTTGAGGAAAAGTGTCATGCGGTGTGGTGTTTCACTGGTTGAAGCTAACCAGCACGGAAACGTATTATTCAAATTTGAATCAGCATTAGGCATAAGACTAATTTGATGGGCACGAATACCCACATCTGCCAGGTCATCGGGAATAGCTTCCACGACTTGTAAGGTAACGCCCCAATCGATCGCTTCGATCTTATCCACTCCCAGAGCAGTAGCACGAGAAAAGTTTTTGCATCCCGTCAGTTGTGCAACGCGAATAGTACGAGGATGTTCAAAAATCTGATGTTTGGCATCAAAAGCGATCGGTTTGCCACCTGACATCACCATCAATTTTTCACAGACCCGATAGGCTTCCTCTAAATTATGCGTTACAAACAACGTCACACCAGAATAGGTAGACAAAGTTTCGATCAATTGACGCTCGACTTGACTGCGAAGATAAGTATCCAGCGCCGAAAATGGTTCGTCGAGTAATAAAGCTTCCGGTTCGGTTGCTAGCGCCCTTGCTAAGGCAACTCTTTGTTGCTGTCCGCCCGAAAGTTGATGGGGATAGCGATCGCCTAATCCCTGTAATTGCAGTAAAGCAAGGTGTTGATTTACTCGTTGCGATCGCAATCGTTTTGGTAAACGCTGCAAGCCAAAGGCAATATTTTGGGCAACGGTCATATGAGGAAACAAGGCATAGTTTTGAAACACCAAACTGACTTTGCGCTGATGACTGGGGACATCGATCCGCTTTTCCGAATCAAACAAAGTCTGACCGTTCAAGACAATTCGTCCTTCGGTCGGTGTTTCTACTCCAGCAATACAGCGAAGAGTCATGCTCTTGCCAGAGCCAGATCCACCCAGTAGCCCTAATGTTTCTTCCTGAGCCGTAAAGGTAGTTTTGAGTGTAAAGTTGGCAAGCTGTTTCTCAATATCAACTAACAATCCTTCCTCAAACTGGTGTAACTGGGGTCGAGCCAGTGGCACGATTTGGGCAAGTTCAGTCTTTCTATGTCTGCCATTAACAGGTTCATTGGCTTCAACTACTCCAAACTTCCCTTGAATCTTGCGCTCGTATTGCTTCTGCCACAAGTTTACTGCCACGATCCCCGATAGCGAGATCGTCATAATTGCGATTACCCACAGCCAAGCTTCATTAATAGCCCCTGCTTCCACCGCAAAGTAAATTGCCATTGGAATAGTTTGAGTTTGACCGGGAATATTTCCGGCTAACATCAACGTTGCGCCAAATTCTCCTAACGCTCGTGCAAATCCCAGCATTGTTCCCGCCAGAATACCGGGGACGGAAAGCGGCAGCAACACCCGCCAGAAAATGCGTGCTTTTGATGCGCCCAGTGTTTGGGCAACTTGCAGCAAACTGCGATCGACCTGCTCAAATGCCCCTAATGCGGTTTTGTACATCAAGGGAAAACCCACAACTGTCGCCGTAATAACTGCCGCGTACCAGCTAAAGACGACTGTAAAATCAAACTGAGCCGTTAAGTGACCCAGCGGCCCGTTTTTGCCAAACAACAACAGCAATATAAAGCCCACAACAGTAGGCGGCAGAATCAACGGCGAAACAAAAATGCCCTCAATGACTGACTTCCAGCGTCCTCGATAACCCAACATCCAGTAGGCAGCTGCAATCCCTGTAAAGAATATGGCAATGGTTGCAAGCCCTGCGGTTTTCAGCGAAATCCATAACGGGGAAAGATCGGCAGTCATAACAACGAGGTATATCAATAAAAAGTGTGAGGAGGGAATGATGTAGCTAGCTTCATTTGAAACTTGCAATTTCTTTGAGCCAACTATGATTCAATAGGTCAGTTTCTATCGAGCAATGCCGAAGCCGTATTGCCTAAATACAGCTTGAGCTTGTCCGCTCGTTAAGAATTGAGCGTAGGTACGAGCGGCTTGCTGATTGCGACTGGCTGTAATTACTGCCATTGGATAAACGATCGCAGAGTGCAAGTTACTGGGAGCAGTTGCTACTTGTTTGACCTGGTTAGAAATTTTGGCATCAGTGGCATAAACAATTCCGGCATCTGCGTTACCACTTTCTACACTTCCTAAAACATTCCGAACTGAGTTGCCGTAAACGAGCTTGGGTTGCACTTGTGCTAAAATTCCTAGATTTTTAAACACTTCTTCCGCATATTGCCCAGCCGGGACGCTACGTGGCTCTCCAACGGAAATCTTTTTGATGTTTGAGTCGGTTAACTGTCGGAAGTTTGTCAGCTGTAATGTCGAGTTGCTGGGTACTACTAGAACTAAGCTGTTGGTTAGTAAGTTGCGACGAGTATCGGTTACAATCAAATTTTTCTGCTGCAAGGTATCCATTTGTTTATTTGCCGCAGAAATGAATAGGTCGATCGGTGCGCCCTGCTCGATTTGCTGTTGAAGTGGCCCAGAGGCGGCAAAATTGTAGTTGACTGTAATGCCTCGATTGGCAGATTCAAAGAGGGGATCGAGTTGTTGCAGGGCATTTTGCAAACTAGCTGCGGCTCCAATTAGAAGTGTGGTAGACTGCGCTTTGGCTGGAACGGGTATGAGTACCTTGAAGCCGATCGCTAGCAGGAGAGTTGCTAGAAATCCGCTCAGAAAGGCGAGAATGCGTCTTCGTTTCATAAGACTTGAGTTGGCAGGGTAGCGTTGCTATGGTTAGATCGGGGAAATCGAACATCGATTTACCGCTGGAATATATAACCATCGGGCTATCATACCAACTTTATACCAACCTATTTGGTATCAAAAAATGCCAAGAAAAGAGCAAGGGTGGATTACCTTCCAATCCTCAGATGAAGAACGGCGAATTCTGGAACAGATGAGCCAGCAGACCCAGCGCACTAAAACAGAAATCTTGCGAGAAATGATTCGGCAGATGGGGAAAACTCTTTCCTCTGCCCCGTTTGATGTCAACGCGATCGATTTTTCCGAGGATTTAGAGGAAGAAGCAGAAGAAGCGATACCTTCGGTGAGCGTCGCGAACGAGTCAATCAATACAGCAACGTTACAGTCTGTACAAATCAGTGCCCGCAACCTCTTGACAGCAAAAGTGAAACGAATTGTCAAAGGGAGCGTGAATGTGGAAGTTACCCTGGAGATCGCACCGGGAGTAGAGCTAGTATCGATTGTTACTCGTACATCGGCGGACAAGCTGGGGTTAAAGAAGGGAAAAGAAGTCTTCGCGGTGATTAAATCGAGCAGTGTGATGATTGCAGCAGGAGGGAGTTAAAAGTCACTCATTCAAAATTCCTCTTCCCTCTCCCTTGCTTTTTCATTTATATATTTTGGCAGCTAAGGCGATCGCTCTCGGTAAAATCCGATGTTCCTGCACCTGTATTCTCGCGTGCAGCGTTTCCGAAGTATCATTTGGCAGTATCGGTACGGCAGCTTGCATCAAAATTGGGCCGCTATCCACTTCCGGGACAACTAGGTGAACCGTACAACCAGTAATTTTTACACCAGTAGCGAGAGCTTGTTCGATAGCGCGGACACCCCGAAAACTGGGTAACAAGCTGGGATGAATGTTAATCAACCGATTCGGAAAAGCATCAATTAATACCGGGGTAACAATTCGCATCCAACCTGCCATAATGACCCACTCAACGCCGAATTGTTGGAAAGTCTCCACAATTTTGGCATCCAAATCTTCTCGCTTTTGATAATCTCGGTGATTGAGGAGGAGAGAAGGAACACCCCAACGTTCTGCTCTGGCGACGACTTTGGCGTCAGGATTATTGTAAATCAATACTTGTGTTTTGGCATTGAGTTCTCCAGATGCGATCGCTTCTGCAACTGCCTCAAAGTTACTACCATTCCCAGAAGCCATGATACCCAATTTTAAAGGTACGGCTGGGATTGAGCGATCGAGCGGAACATCGGGCGAAATGAGACTGGGGGTAGAATCAACTGATATGGGATTGGCAGTCATGGCAACTGGGAGGAAACTTTGCTGAGGCCAAAAGTATATGGTAAATCTTGGTTGGACAATGATGCGATCGCGGCCTGGATTTTTTTAGCTCCGGCACTGATTTTACTCGGTGTGTTTGTCTTGTGGCCGATCGCCTACCTGTTTTACTTAAGCTTTACAGCAGGTAACTTTACTCAAGCCGGTACTCGCTGGGTGGGATTGCGGAACTACTGGCGCTTAATCGTGACCCCAGATTTTTGGCAAGTTGTGGCTAACACAGCTTATTTTACAATTGCCACAGTCATTCCCAGCTTAGTTATTCCTTTGGGATTGGCAGTATTGTTGAATCGCGCCTTAAAATGGCGGGGTATACTGCGAACTGCTTATTTCATCCCCTCCATTACCTCTCTAGTTGCAGTTGGATTGGGATTTCGCTGGCTCTTTCAAACTGATGGGTCAGTTAATGCGTTTCTGAATGCGATCGGCATTCAACCAATTCCCTGGCTGATTAGCACAACTTGGGCAATGCCTGTATTGATTTTATTAAGTACCTGGAAACAGATCGGTTTCAATATGGTAGTGTTTTTAGCGGGACTGCAAGTAATTCCACAACAACTTTACGAAGCAGCCGAGTTAGATGGCGCGAATTCCTGGCAACAATTTTGGCATATTACTCTACCGAGTTTGCGATCGACTTTAGTATTTGCTACTGTCACTACAGCAATTTTTACGCTGCGAAGTTTCGAGCAAGTTTATGTGATTACTGGAGGCGGGCCTTTAAATTCTACTAACTTGTTGGTTTACTATATTTACGACCAAGCATTTGGCCAATTTGATTTTGGTTATGCAGCCGCAGCAGCCACAGTTTTGCTAGCAGTAACGCTGTTGTTGGTTTATCTACAATTGCGTAGTTGGGGTGAGCAAAAATGAGGAAATTTATCTAATTTGTAACTTTCGGATTGCTGGTAAAATACAGGTGCGTTACACCACATTAACGCACCCTACCAACTAAATACTTTTCGGCTGAAAGTTTCGCAAGCGCAGTGCGTTAGTTACAACAGAAACAGAACTGAAAGCCATCGCTGCGCCTGCAATAATTGGATTGAGTAACCAACCAAAGAAGGGGAACAGAATACCAGCTGCGATCGGAATTCCGGCGACATTGTAAATAAAGGCAAAGAAGAGATTTTGACGAATATTTTGCATGGTGGCGCGACTGAGTTGAATAGCTGTGACAATCGCTTGTAAATCTCCAGAAATTAGCGTGATATCGCTGGCTGCGATCGCTACATCTGTACCGGTACCGATCGCAATGCCTACATCCGCTTGCGCTAGCGCAGGTGCGTCGTTAATTCCATCTCCGACCATTGCGACAACGGATTTACGATTTTGTTTCCTTGCCAGGATTTTACGTGAGAATAGGGATTTTGAATTAGAAATTTTGTGACTGTTTTCCGCTTGAAGAGATTGGATAACAGTTGCTTTTCGATCGGGACGTACTTCGGCAAAGACGCGATCGATCCCTAAATCATGTGCGATCGCTTCAGCTGTTTTTCGATTATCTCCTGTCAGCATAACTACTTGTAAACCTAGCTTTTGCAGCGCTTTTATAGCATTAGCCGAAGAAACTTTGAGAGTATCGGCAATACCTATTAATCCTTGCACTTCTCCATCTACTGCTATCCAAACAACTGTTTTGCCATCTGCTTCCCACTGCGCTTGGTAATTTTGCAATGGCACGTCAAAATTTACAGTATCGATCGTCAGTTCTTGCAGCCACCGCTGTGTACCGATTTGTACAAGTCTTCCAGAAACAATACTTTGCACACCACTCCCAGCAATTGCTTGAAATTTTTCAGCTTCTGGTAGCGGAAAATCAACGCCTTGAGCTTTGGCGTAATTAACAATTGCTTCTGCCAAAGGATGTTCTGAATAACGTTCTACAGCAGCTGCTAATCGCAAAAGTTTGATTTCGTTGCTGTGAGCAGTTCCTAAAACCGTTACGTAGTTTGTTACGGTTGGTTTTCCTTCTGTGAGAGTACCAGTTTTATCGAATACAATGGTTTCGATTTTATGGACGAGTTCCAGACTATCTGCACCTTTAATTAAAATGCCGTTTTCTGCACCTTTACCGGTGCCTACCATCACGGAAGTGGGTGTAGCTAAACCCAACGCGCAAGGACAAGCAATAATTAAGACGCCGACAGCAGTCATTAAAGCTAGTGTCAAGTTACCTATGAGACTAAACCAGATAATGAAGGTTGCGATCGCAATGGCAATTACAGTCGGCACAAAC
Organism: Aerosakkonema funiforme FACHB-1375; assembly: GCF_014696265.1. GTDB lineage: Bacteria > Cyanobacteriota > Cyanobacteriia > Cyanobacteriales > Aerosakkonemataceae > Aerosakkonema > Aerosakkonema funiforme_A. Next base: position 17,385 of record NZ_JACJPW010000135.1, read on the forward strand.
CATCCTGTGATGCGATCGGCTAATCTTTGAATGGGTGCTTTAGAACCTTGAGCTTGTTGTACTAATTTGACAATTTGAGCCAAAACAGTATCTTTTCCTACTCGCGATGCACGGAATTTAAAACTACCAGTTTTATTTATTGTCGCTCCAATTACTTCATCCCCCGAATGTTTGCTCACAGGCAAACTTTCTCCTGTCACCATTGCTTCGTCTACCGTTGAGCTACCTTCAATTACTTCTCCATCAACGGGAATTTTTTCGCCAGGACGAACTACAATTATCTCACCAACTGTAACTTCAGCAATGGGAACATCTACTTCTTCTCCTGCGCGAATCACGCGAGCAGTTTTTGCTTGCAAACCCATCAGTTTGCGAATAGCTTCTGATGTTTGTCCCCTGGCGCGATTTTCCAAAAATCGTCCTAACAAAATTAAAGTAATAATAATAGCCGTACTCTCGTAATAAACATCAGGTTGTAAGGCAGGTTCTTCTGTTTCCACAAATAACTGCGGCCAAACAGTCGCAACCAAAGAATGTAAATATGCTGCACCTGTACCGAGAGCAATCAGAGTATTCATATCCGCGATGCGCCGTTTTACTGATTTCCAAGCTCCTTTGAAAAACGATTGACCGCACCATAATAGCACTGGCGTTGTTAACACTAATTGCACCCAAGCATTGTGCAAAAACATCGGTATGAATGGTATATGTAAGCCGGTCATTGCTGGGAGTGAACCGACAATTAGTATAATGCTGATGATTGCCCCTACTATCACTTTACGTTGCAATATTTGCTGTTCTTTTTGACGGGATGTTTTTTCGCGATCGTCCTCACCAGTTCCCAGTTCTTGCAGCGGTTGTGCTGTATATCCTGCGTCGGCGACAGCCTGTTGAATATTTTCTAAACTTGTGCGCTGCGGATGATACTTAACAGTAGCCTGTTCCATCCCGAAGTTAACGTTACAGTCCATAACTCCCGGTACAGATTTGATGGCTTGCTCAATGTTAGACGCACAAGCAGCACAGCCCATCCCTTCTAATCGTAGATACTCTGTTTTCATCCTTTACCACCTTTTTTGTTAGAGGAAGTTTTATTAAATATTTTTTATGCGGAGCTATACCCAGCCTTAACATATATTTAATAAAAATACCAAAGCGATCGTCTGACTGACAAGGTTAGTTTTTATTTTCATCGTAGGTTATGTGGCTAGTATTTCTAAGGGATATCGATCTAGACAATAACCTTATTTTGTTTTTTATTTTATTCTTTTTTCAAACGAATCAAAAGTTAAAAATTTAATAATATACTTAATATTTATATTATAAATTTTTAACTTTTAATTAATTTAGGCGACTGGATAACCTGCTTGAACGATCGCGTGTTTAATGTCTGTCTCAGGGTGCTGTGTTTGAATGCTAACTATCTTAGATTTGGGATCGGCTTGTACCTGAGCATTTGGATCGACTTTTTGGACTGCTTTGGTAATCTTGTCTGCACAAACAGAACAAGCCATAGAAGGAACTGTCAATTCTAGTGCCATAAAATTCTCCTTTGTTTGTGAAAATCAAATAGATACGATCGCCCTTACCTCGTTCGTTTGCTTGAAATTTTATCTGCCAATTCCACCCATGCCAAAGCGACGATTGGTAGAATTGCTTGTACCGGCGGGATAATTGCGATGTCTCATCATGGTTGTATTACCAAACCAGGTTTGCAACCAAGCTTGCATTTGATGAATTTCGTTACGTTGAGCAGTCCGAATTTCTTGTGCGAGTGTCTTCACCTCGTTGTGTTGTGCTAGATTACCCACTAAAAGACGTTGCGACATCATAATGGCACCCATATGGTGCATCCGCATATCTTCTAGGAACGCTCGATCTAAAGCGTCTCCTTTGAGATTCGTTAGATCTCGCATCATCGCCATATATTGTACTTCAGCTTTCTGAGATGGATACCATCGATTCAGCCATGCCTGCATTTTTTCGATTTCGTCACTTTGAACGCGGATAATATCGTCAGCAAATTTTCTCATTTCAGGGCGATTTGTCCCCGCTTTGAGAAGCTTGGCTGTAGCAATCGCTTCTTCGTGATGAGGAATCATTTTGGTGAGGTAATCAAACTCATTTTGCACCTGCATCGACGACATCATACCCATGCCTGTCGGTGCTAAACCTGTGGTTTGCATCCGGCAATTCATCATATCTCTAGGCAATGGGGAATTTGCACCTTTTATTGGCAATGCTACAGTTCCCGATGTGAAGTAGCTACTAGCTAATGTTGTGGTAACACCAGCACCACTGCTTACAAGAGCGATTAATAATCTTTTTTTGAGTGACATAACTTTACCGAAATTAATGGGTCTAAAGCCTCCCCCTTCCAGGGGGACTTTTCTTGATTCGTGCTAGAATAATTTATGTCAGGCACAACAACGTAAAATGCTGGTATTT
>NZ_JACJPW010000136.1 GCF_014696265.1 Aerosakkonema funiforme FACHB-1375
TGTCAATTTTTACAATACATTTGTACTATCCGTGGGTAGCGATCGCACTCCTGCAAGTGCCTTAACAAAAGTTCATACAGTGTCGATTACTTTTGTCCGACTACTTAACAGAGTCTCCATTTCTAACCGATGCTGTTCTTCCAAGCTGGATAACTGTTGTTCTACTTGGAATTTAAAATTTGCACGCTCGTTTTCAATCTCGTCATTTGAATGCAAAATCGATAATTGTTCTCTCAAATGACTAGAAGCATTTATATCATCCAAGTTTGATTCCTCGCCTTTGCTATTCTCTTGTTTCGGCGTTTGAGTGTCTAAAGATTCTTCCTGTGTAAAAAGCAAGTCTGTATCAGACTGCTCAATTTTATCGATAGGATAGCTTTCATTATCTACCTGTACCCAATTATCAATTAAAACTTGATTTTCATATAAACCTTTTTGTTTTCGAGAAGCCAAACCTTTGTTATCTGAGATATGAACTTGACGTTCTCGATCTTTGTTTAAATCTATAAAATAGGCTGCATTAGTTTTGAGCAAGCTAATCTGAGCGTAAGCATATTTCTCTCCAGCTAAGGACACTGCAAAATCAAGTGCAGCAATACAACCGTGGTAGAAATCCTGAGTTTCATTTGGACAAACACAATCTTCTATATCAGAATCTAAGTTAGCTTCTGCGTCAATTTGTTTGAGTTTAGCGATGTAGCTCTTAGACAATCTACGGATGAACGAGTTACGATCGCTAATGGCTGGAGTAGAATTTGGATCTGCTTGAAAAGAATTGGTTTCTACGTCTATAAATTTGGCTATTTTAGCTTGTAATAGATTAAGCGATCGCACTCCGTCTTCTTCATCTATTAGCTTAACTGCTCGGTCGAATCCAACCAGCAGACCTTGGTAAAAATCTTGGCTTTCTCCTGCTATTGTTTGGTCGGTTGCTATTTTCTCAAAAAAGGCAAGTCCTATTTGTTTAAGTCTGGAAATATGGTCAGCGGAAAATCTCTGCATGATAGCTAAAGACATAAGCGTTCAGTTACTTTGATAAGGCGTATCTCAATAACCAAACCTATCACGCACTCATCTTGCTATCGGTACGTCTACCGGATTAACTCTCTTTAATCCGAACGATACAGAACAAAGCCGATGCAGTCATTCTATTCTTGTTACCAAAAGCGCCATCGCCTAATTACATCTGTTATTTGAACCTAACTGCTCAAAAAAGGACAAATTTACTTTGTTTTGATTAAAGTACCAAAATCTGCCTTAACCACCAGCTTGCTTCACTTATCCTATCCTCCACTAACTTTATACCAGCTTTGTCATGTTTTGGTGAAATAGCCCAGACAGCACTACAACTTGGGACACCACAAGAAACAGGCGCAAACGGTATTGCGGAAGACAATGCTGCTGCTTCTGCCAGAGAAAAACTATACTTTGACACAACTCTAAAAAATAAATGATCATCCTATAGATATATCGCGCAAATATGAGAGTATATCTATAGTTATTTTGAACGTTTAACGTACAGTGATTCACCCCCAAAGTGAAAACATCCTCAATCTTCATTCAAGCGCAAATCAATTTACAATCTCACCCGTAGCCTCCTTCACACGAGTCGAACGGTGTGCAATAGGAGAAAAAAATGTCCAATAATAAGGTAATCTCGCTATTCAATCAAGCGGGCGGAGTGGGTAAAACGACAATTACACTCAACCTGGGCTATCAACTTTCAAAACGTGGCAATAAAGTTCTTCTCATCGATATCGATCCCCAAGGTTCTCTCACACTCTTCATGGGGATTGACCCCGCTTCCTTAGAAAAAACAGTATTCGATGCCATCGTCAACGAAGAACCTCTATCTATCCTCAATAAAATTCACGGTATGGATTTGGCTCCTACCAACATTAATCTCAGTGCTGCCGAAATCCAACTGGTGAATATGGATTTTCGAGAAGTTCGCCTACTTGATGCGATCGCTCCCATTAAGGACAGCTACGACTTCATCCTCATCGACTGTCCTCCCAGTTTAGGACTATTGAGCTATATCAGTTTGGTAGCTGCTACTCATGTTTTAGTGCCGATCGAAACTCACTATAAAGCATTTGAAGGAACAAACCTCCTTTTACAAACCGTCGCTAGAGTCAGAAAAAAAGGAAATCGCACCTTACAAATAGCCGGATTCGTTCCTTCTCGTTACGCCGCGACTAACTCCCAGGACAAACGCACTCTCAAAGCAATTCAAGAGCAATTTGCTCCCGTCGCTCCGGTTTACAGCCCAATCCCGCGAATAACTGCTTTTGTAGATGCGTCAGAAAAACAAGTTCCGCTTGCTGTCTACGAACCCAGGAATGCTGTCATTAAAATATTAGACCAGTTAGCTGCAAAAATGGAGAAACTAAATGCCAAGTAAAAACGACCAACCATATAAAGGGAAAGCCAACTTGAACGTTTTGTTTGGAGATGATGAGACGGATGGATCTTCAGAGAAGCTATTAAATATTGATTCGATAAAACTTCCAGCTTCTCAACCCCGTCGATACTTCGACGATCGCGCAATGCAGTCTTTGGTTGAATCCATTAAAGCCGATGGCATTCTCCAACCTTTATTGGTTCGACCTCTGAATGATGGTAAATACGAACTAATCGCAGGCGAAAGGCGCTACAGAGCCGCTCGTGAAATCGGGTTGAAAGAAGTTCCCGTTACTATTCGGGAACTAACGGAACAACAAGCATTACACATAGCTTTGGTCGAAAACCTGCAAAGGGAAGACCTCAATCCGGTAGAAGAAACTGAAGGTATTCTGGAACTGCTTTCCCATCACCTCGAATACTCGACCGATGATGTTAGCAAGCTGCTTTACCGAATGCAAAATGACGTTCAACGAACGAATGATAACGTTATCCTTCAGCCAGAAGCCGAAACGGTGATAGAGGTATTCGAGCGGTTAGGGAAGATGGGATGGGAGTCGTTTGTCAGCAATCGGCTTTCTCTTTTGAAACTTCCAAAGGACATACTTGAGAAACTTCGAGAAGGAAAAATCGAGTACACGAAGGCGCGTGCGATCGCGAAAGTAAAAGACGAGTCAGCTAGAAAAGAATTGCTCGAAACTGCTATTGCCGAAAATCTTTCTTTAACTCAGATTAAAGAACGAATTGCCGCCCTCAAAACAGGTACATTGTCAGAAAAACCAGAGGAGGGTCTGAAAAACCAAATTAAAGAAGCTTTGACGAAAGCTAACAAATCAAAAGTTTGGAGCGACCCTAAAAAGCAGAAACGTCTCCAAAAAATCCTCACCGACCTAGAAGCTTTGTTAACAACTTAACTTAGAAGACAAATATTGTAACGCATCCATACGAGTTGGAAATACTAGGAAACTTAAGTCTTTGTGAAAAAATGCTCTATCACTTGATGGGGCATTTTTTCATCGATCTAGGTCACGGATTAGCTGTGATATCAAATCCGGGTTATTTACCCCCTTTATATTTTTCCTCTTCTCTTCCCTCTGCTCCCCTGCAGCTGATTATAATGTGGGTCGTTAACCCGGATTTAGTATGAGATCGTGCAAAAAAGCTATCACTTTAGAAATAGAAGCCATCTTAAAAATTCTAACTAGCGGCAGCAATGAATAAAAAATCATCTTTTCGGTAGAACTCACTCAATCTGAGCAGTTGATAATTTGGGTTTTTAGAGACGAAAAAAACAAACGGCAATTCGGATCAAATCCTGTAAAGGTTCATTACTATGTCGCCAGCTAACATTCTCTCAAACCATAAGCTACTTCCTAGAACAGCCCATTTAGTAACTCCAACTGACTATCTCACAGAATTCGAGCAAGTTCTAAACTCCCTCGTCCAAGTTTGGCATAATTATCAGCCGGACGATTCGCTAGCAGATAAAAGAAAACAAGACCTAGAGTGGCTGAAATCAAAGCTGCGCTATTATCGGCTCAACATTCACAACTCATCCAATAGTCAGAAGTTTTGGCAAGGCTTCATGGCAGGCAAAAATAGTCGAAGAATTTTATCAGATCGAACTTCCAAATCCCTCGGAAAAATTTTATTCGGAGCTTTAAAATCTCAACAAATCTACGACTTAGGCTCGGAAGTCGGATGGTGCTATGCTCGATTGAAAGACTACTTACAGCGAATTAAAAAACAGCGAAAGTTAGAAGAAGCGCAAAAGCATCACGATTATCAAAAAATTTCTAGCTTAATCCACCGAACAGATGATACGGACTCACTATTAAGTGTCGGCTGGGTGGGAGAAAGGAAATCCAGCAAATGAAAAATAAGCCTAGCAAAATTTTGGCAGTTGATGATGTAGCCGATAACTTATTTATGATCCAAACCATCCTTTCAGAAGAAGGCTACCACGTCAGTACGAGTGACAACGGACTAGATGCGATCGCAAGTATCGAAGCATCGCCACCAGATTTAATCCTTCTGGATGTGATGATGCCTCATGTTGACGGTTACGAAGTGACTTTCAGAATTCGCTCTAATACTCAACTGCCTTTTATTCCAATTCTGCTTGTTACGGCTGACGATTCAACGAATATAGCAGATGGGCTGGATTTGGGTGCTGATGATTTCGTCTGCAAACCAATTGAAGTGCAAGAATTATTGGCTCGCGTCCGCAGTCTTCTCAGGTTGAAACATAGCATCGATGCGATGCAGGAAATGACAAGGGCGAAAGAGGATTTTGTTTCGCGTCTTACCCACGATCTGCGAACGCCATTAGTAGCAGCCGATCGAATGTTGTCTCTACTCTACCGAGGGAAATTTGGGGAACTGCCAAGTCAGGCGGTAGAAGCAATAACGACAGTCAGCGATAGCAATGAAAATTTACTCGCATTAGTCAATACTCTATTGGAGGTACATCGATTTGAAGCTGGATGTAAGAGATTAGCGATCGCACCTTTCAACCTTAACAAGATGATTCGAGACGTGGTAAAAGAACTAGAACATCTGGCTGTTGAAAAAAATCTGTCTTTAATTTATGAAGATACAACTCCAATCAAAATTAAGGGAGACTGTATCGAACTCCGCCGAGTGATAACCAACTTAGTCGGAAATGCGATTAAGTTCACCGATATCGGTCAGGTAAAAATTGCTGTTCGTCAAGATACTGAATCCGTAAGCATTAGCGTAGAAGATACTGGGCCAGGTATTAGACCTTCAGAGCAAACTATGCTGTTTGAAAGATTTCGTACTGGAAATCATGCTGGGGCTGGCTGTGGTTTAGGATTGCATCTATCCCGTCGGATTGTGGAAGCTCACAAGGGTAGTATTCAGGTTAAATCAACAGTAAGTAAAGGTAGCGTGTTTACGGTTCACCTTCCTAATTCAATCTAACCACTTGTTTCGAGAGTATTCTCATCCTTTTTTAGGAGACAACTATGGACAACAAGATTAGTGTCGCTTTAATTGAAGACCATCATTTAACTAGATCTGGAATCAAAGCAGCTTTAAAGGATTGTGAAGATATCGAATTTGTTGGGGAAGCTGCTAACGGCTTACAAGGTATAACCCTGCTAGAAAAAACGCCGCCAGATGTAGCAATAGTCGATATAGGCTTACCGGGATTAGTCGATGGAATCGAATTAACCAAGAGGTTTAAAGAGTTTATCAAAGCTAAAACTTCAAACCTTGACAAACAGCCAAAAGTTCTGATTTTAACGATGCAGGATAATGAGGATTCCGTGCTGGCAGCTTTTGCAGCGGGAGCAGATTCTTACTGCATGAAAAATGTTATGTTTGAGAAACTGGTGGATGCAATTGTCGAAACTCACTCAGGCGCAAATTGGATCGATTCATCTATTGCCAGAATTGTTTTGACAAGAATAGATAATCCTTTTGAAGAAGCTGCCATTCCCGCTGGTGTTCCAACTATCTCAATTCATGCTTTAAATCCAGAAGACAAAGAGTTACTTACGGTTAATCCTTTGACTCAACGAGAGAGGGATGTAATCCAGTTAATTGTGGAAGGGTACAGTAACGAAGAAATTTGCGGGGAACTTCATATTTCACTGGGTACTGTGAAAACTCACGTCCGTAATATTTTAACCAAGTTATCTTGTGACGATCGCACTTCTGCTGCTGTTCGCGCCCTTCGTGCTGGTTTGGTTAACTAGAGTTGCGGTAATAACCCACGCTATGCGAATGCGCTTTGGCGCTAACGCGCACGCATAGCGATCGCAATTTTCCAACATGGGTTGCAATATGGTACGCTCAAGAGCCGGACATCGATCTATGTTAAGGTGTGAGGAAGTGATTCCAGAATTTGATGAAAACGGCAATCTGCCACCTGGAGTGCATTTTTGCGAATGGGAAGAGTTTGTAGAACGATTCGGAACCAACGATCTGAGGTTGCGCTTAATGCGTGGGCTGCGAATGGCAATGGAACAACTCAAAGCAGCTGGTTGTCGCACAATTTATATCAATGGTAGCTTTGTTACTTGGCGATCGCACTTTAGTGTAAGCATGGCTAATAAAAACTGTTTATTAGCATTGTTGCGGGTATGAATTTAACTACAACCGAATCAATACGAACTTTGCGACAGTCCGATTAGAGAGGAAATTGTACTATGGAAATAGAGAAATATAAAGAATTAATTAAATCAATTATCGAAAAACATAGTCAGTGCGATAGCGACGATTGCGAAGTGGAAACTCAAATTGCTTTCGATGTCGATCGCGATCGCTATCTGATGTTTCATGTCGGGTGGCGTGGAGAAAGACGAGTGTTTGGATGTGTTATTCACATTGAGATTAGAGAGGGAAAAATTTGGATTCAACGAGATGGAACTGAGGTGGGGATAGCGAATGAGTTAATTGAAGCTGGAGTGCCTAAGTCTGATATCGTGCTAGGATACAGGTCGCCTTATATGCGGAAGTTTACAGAATTGGCGGTGGGGTAGTAATGAAATTAGAGAGGCGATCGCGTTTCTTCTGGTAATTGCAGCTTTCTTGGGTATCATATAGTCTTGTCTTCTCTTTATCTGGGGCATAATGGCCAAATTACCAGAGCAAACTTTAACTACTATCTTTTACTTGCAGCGACGGTTGGTAGAACTGATTGATGAAGCCAAAGCTACAGAGTTCGGCATATTTGAACGGTTTGGGGAGAATGAGGCAACCCTACCAGAATTAGATCAGATGCAGAGTAGTGTCGAGAGACTAAGAATGCCTTATTCGCGTTTGCATACCTTGGCGCTGGGAATAGCTGAATACCAGCCGCTCGCTCCTGATGCTATGCTGAACTTATTGGCTCAAACCATTCAGCAAACTGAGGCATTAATCGGTGCTGTAGAGGCAAGCATTTCTGAAACTAAACAAAACTGGAATCTGCCATGAATGAACAAGCTCAAATACCAGACCCCCAGACGAGAGCGCGAAGTGTTGCTAGGTGGCGCGAAGTTAACCAACAAATCGATTTAGTCACACTCCAGCTTGATGAATTAATTGCGATGGTAGAAGCTGGTTTGCGAGAACAACGTTTGGCTAGACTTCAAGGTAAGGGTAAAGCAGCAGAAACTATTAATGAGTAAGAGAGGGGGAGAGCGATTCCCTACGGGATAGCTACGCTTCACGCTAAGAGTGCAAGCATCGCTCTCTCTGGTATGCTCTCCCAAAAGCGTCCTCCTTCCCCGTTCCTCTAAATTACTTAATCGAGTGTCGCGGTTGGAGGTCAAGGAGTGTCAGTAAATGCGGATAAACCACATTTGTGGAAGTCAGATATTGCCCAGTCGGTTGATTTCTACAACAATTGGTTTATGCAGTTCGCTCCTCAAGCTTACCGCGATACTCGTTTAGTTACCACTCAACAAGTCGAATCGGCATTACAACAGACAGCTAATCTCACCAATATTACACCTGGTATACTGCAACAGTATCCATCTGTTCTTCCTATTCTAAGGATGGCGACAGCACCACCCATTGCGCGTGACCGTCTGATCGGTTTAGCTGGGGTGTCGTCCAACTTAGTCAAGAATATGGAAGAAAAACAGCGAATTCCACCCAAAACAGAGCGGGCTATTCTGGATACAGAACTGAGAAAAATCAGTCAAATCATTGCCAGACTAGCAGACAAAGATATCTTCTCATGGTTGGACACGGGACGGCAACCAACTGATACAGAAATTCACCGAGCAGCGACAATTGTTGCAGACCGTTTGTGTGGTGCTATTTCTGATCCAATTATTCGCAACGCGCAAGAGCGCAGACAGTTGGCTATGATTAGGCAATGGCTGGAAGAGCGCGGCTACTCGTATATTGGGGGAGGAACCCGATTAAGTTTTGAGAGAATGCAGCCTGGTACTTTTTCCTTTCGACTCAACATTCCCATAGTTTTACAGGGAGGTACTAAACAAATTAATATCCCAATTGATGTTGTAATTAAACCTCTTCAGTCGAGTTCAGATGAGCTACCGCTTTTGATTGAAGCGAAATCCGCCGGAGACTATACCAATCCCAATAAGCGAAGGAAAGAAGAAGCAGTTAAGATGGCTCAATTACGCAATAACTACGGTGAGAATATCCGTTTCATTCTGTTTCTTTGCGGTTATTTCGATAGCGGTTATTTGGGTTATGAAGCTGCTGAAGGGATTGACTGGGTATGGGAACATCGAATAGAAGACTTAGCAGTGTTTGGGATATGAATTTAACTACCACAGAATCAATACGAACTTTGCGACAGTTACAACTGGATAGTGCAAAAACCCAAACAGAGAGAAATAAGTTGGGTCAGTTTGCCACGCCTACAGCATTAGCAGCAGATATTTTGAAATATGCTAAAACGTTATTACCAACAGATCAAAAAATTCGTTTTCTTGACCCGGCTTTGGGGACGGGAGCGTTCTACTCTGCATTATTGCAGCAATTTTCTTTATCGCAAATTGTAGAAGCGATCGCATACGAAATTGACCCTCATTATGGAGATGAAGCGATCGAACTTTGGCGCGATACTCCACTTCAACTAAATATTGCAGATTTTACCAAGGCTGTACCACCCAATTCTGACAATACTAAAGCTAATTTGCTTATTTGCAATCCTCCTTATGTCCGACATCATCATTTGAGCCGAGTTGAAAAGCTGCGGTTGCAACGGGTAACAGAACAGACAGCCGGAATAAAACTCAGTCAGTTGGCTAGTCTTTACTGTCATTTCTTATGTATTTCAGATGCTTGGATGGCGACTGATGGGTTGGCTGGGTGGCTGATTCCTACTGGATTAATGGATGTAAATTACGGACAGCCAATTAAGGATTATCTGCTCAACCGCGTCACTTTGCTGCGAATTCATTGTTTCGATCCGGTGGACGTACAATTTGAGGATGCGTTGGTATCGTCCGCAGTGGTTTGGTTTAAGAAAGCTTTACCACCTGCTAACCATGCTGTTGAGTTCACCTACGGGGGAAGTCTGACAGAACCTAAGATGTCTGTGATGATGTCGTTGGAGTCGTTACGCGGTACAGCTAAGTGGACTAAGTTTGGGTTGGTGTCTGGTAGAGTGAGTTCTCAAGAACAGCCTTTGAAGCTGAAGGATTTATTCACTATAAAACGGGGGTTGGCGACGGGAGCGAATGATTTTTTTGTGTTGACACCGGAGCAAATTTCTGCATATCAATTGCCGAGCGAGTTTTTACAGCCAGTTTTGCCTTCTCCCCGGCTGTTATCCGTGGATGAAATTGAAGCAGATGGCTTGGGAAATCCGATTCTCGTTCACCAGCTTTTTCTGCTATCGTGCGATTTACCCCCAGATGTGGTGAAAGCTAAGTATCCTTCGCTTTGGGAATATTTGCAGATGGGGGTAGGGCAGGGGATTTGCGATCGCTATCTCTGCAAGCATCGCTCTCCCTGGTATGCTCAGGAAAAGCGTCCTCCTTCTCCGTTCCTCTGTACTTATATGGGTCGTCAGGATACTGGTAGAGGTAGACCTTTTCGATTTATCCTCAATCATTCAAGGGCGACAGCTACCAATGTTTACTTGATGTTGTATCCTAAGCCTGCTCTTGCCAAAGTGCTTTTAGAGAAGCCAAAATTGCTGAAAGAGGTGTGGTCGGCGCTCGATCGTATTTCTGATGAAGCACTGATGGGTGAGGGGCGCGTGTATGGGGGTGGATTGTATAAGCTAGAACCGAGGGAATTGGGTAATGCTTTAGTAAAGAAAACTTGTGAACTTTTATAGAATGACTTCCTAAAAAACTCATTATTTAACCGCTAAGAATAGCGGAAGATCACCTTTGCATCACCAGCCAAATTTCTCTTTCGTCCCTTGCACTATATTGTGCAAAAGACTGGTAAGCCAAAATCTTAAGTGCCAAGCAAGAGTTTGTCAGTAATTATTTTTTAACAAAGCATTGCTAAACGCTCATCACAAAGCCAATTAATATCTTCCATTATCACCTTTGGGTTAGACCAATCATTACGAAAACCTGGAGCAAGTTGAGAAGCTTCAGCCACTAAATTAGTCAACTTTATGCCATAAAAAGGCCCATACCCAGGAATAATGATTGAACCTACTAATTCTCCTTTGCGTTCCGCTGGTTTTCCATGTTGAGCAATTACATCAAGAAGAAAATACCTCCTAACTAGAGAACGCCTATTTTCTTGGAGCGAGAGGTTACCATTAACTTCAAAAATTAAATTTCGCTCTAAAGAAGTTTGCAAACATCTATTTATCTCTAAATCAGAGTATCCTGAATGCTGGAGAATCTGCTTGGTATTGTCTCTATCCCCATCTGACCGTGCAATAGCTTGCTCTAATGATAAAGGTACTAAAAAGCCTATCTCCTGTAATTCTCTCCGCAGTCGAACCGCTGCGCTTCTTACTTGGAAAAATGAGGTTGTTGTAGGCTTTGACAATAACTTTTTCAAATCACCGTTGAGGGAAGAAAAATAACCTGCTCCATCTACATATTCAATAAAACGGGCATCTGGTATAAATCCAAGAACATAATTTCGGGAAGTTTCTGTTTGATCTATATTTTTGTGAGAAACACTACCAGAATCACCCGCATAAAACTGACACTGTATAAATATCCTGGGTTTCCAACCTGATGTTTTAAATGGTAATACAAAATCATAGGCGCGAGTTTTCTTAACTTCACCTACCTCTTCTTGCTTTTCATCAGTAGTGTTTAGTAGTTCTTGTTCTGCCTCAAGCTGCTCAGTTTCTTTAATTGCAATTTTTGTTGCTTCAGGCTCAACGACTACATCTGTCATGTTAAAGTCAATGCCTGCTTGAAGTCCCCACTCTGTAAATCTCTCCCTTAACAAGATCTCTGGTTTGTGTCCACCTGAAGCTGAAACTGAGCCTCTAACTTGAAAAATAATAAGAGGAGCAAGTAAATCACGCTCCTTCTGAAACTGCTTCAACATTATATAGCTATGGCCAATGCTCCATAGCTGAGATACGCAAGACTCATCTTTCAAAACGAACTTAACAAACTCCTGTAAAAGTTCTTGTTGCCGATCTCTATTAACTGATAAATCAGCAACATTTTTCATATAAGCTTCTGCTTTCAATACTCTAGGAATCTTCTTATAATAAACTAAACTTTTTCCTTGACTTCTTCTTATAGCTGGTAGCGATTCCCAACCAGCCTCATCTCTTAAATAAATCGGTAATTGACATTTGCTATTATTATCTGACTTTCCAGTTACCAGAAACAAAACTGTAGCGAGTGCTTCAAGATATTTCTTTGCTTCTGGCTCATTTTTATTTTGAATAAGCTTAATAAATGTATTAGCTATGGCAGTAGCTTTACATGAGTCTATGTGATTAAAATTGCTTGTCGCTGCTGCTAATGATTCAAAAATTTCCACTACGCTATCCATTACTCGCTGAAAACGTTCACTATCTTGGATTTCTCCTAAAGATGGAGTAATCCAGATATCAAATTCTTTCAGTTGGGTTTGTAAATCTAGCGCGATTGTAGGTACTTTCATGGCCGAATACATTAAAGGTTGAGACAGGGAAATCGATTGGTCTTTCTGAAAAATAGAAAGATGCTTTTGAGAACTACAAATATAATCCAATGTAGCTTTAGCAAATAGTTTTGATATCGGAGGAGGTACAGCATTACCAACTAGGCGATATCCACTGACGAGATCTAGCTGAGAACCATCATCAGTAAAAATAAAATTGTCTGGAAAACCCTGGAGACGGGCACACTCTCGTAATGAAAATGGTCTATTTTTGAGGGGGTGCAGGAAATAACGCGGATTATAAAAGTTAGTAAGAATAGTGGGTGACGGTTCATTCCAAAACGGTCTTTTAAATAAACCTGAACAGAACATTGCTCCTTTTAAATCATACTTGTTGTCTTTTTGCTTCAAATAACCTTTAGAAATTAGGGACTTTAATTCTAATTCAATATCAGTAATTTGCGAAAGCGTTTCAATTTCTTTAGCGGGTATAGGATTTCCATTAGGTATATTCCCGTACTTTTTATGACGGCGATGCTTTCCTATATTTTCAAGAATAATACGCTCTCTTTCAGTAACTTCTCCAAAAAATTCTGGTATTTCCCAAGTATATACAGATGTAGAAGCGTGCCTAACATTACAAAGCTTTTGTCCTTGCTTTATACTTTTAAATATAAATTTATAGGTTTCCGGCCAGTTATTAACAACTTTATGATCTGGGATTTCACGATCAAGCTCAAGTAAATCTGAAATGACATCTTTAATTGTCAAAACTGGTTTTAAATTATTAGAACTAATTTCGTTAAAATTTAACCCATGTAATAACTTGTATTCTCCATTCCTTGCTTTAATCTCATAAGTAGGAGATGGAAAATGAAATGTATTCTCTGCTTCTTCTGGAACACCAATGAAGAAAGTTCTTCTTCTGTGCTGTGCAACTCCAAACCATACAGCATCTAGAGTACGATATTCGACTCTATACCCAATCTGTTTAAAGTCTTCTATAATACGTTTTAGGTAATTCCCTTTAAAATTTTGATTAATTCCATCTACATTTTCTGCAATAAAAATTGCAGGTCGCAATTTATTAACTGCTTCCCACATCTGAGTATACAGTGTATTTCTTTTGTCATTCTCATTTTTGGGCCCCGCTTTAGAGAAACCTTGACATGGAAAACCACCTAAAACTACATCGCAGTGTCCTAACTGCTTAATATCTTTATGGAAATCGCTAGATGTAACATCTTGCAGGAATACATTTTGATCTACATTTCTTGAGTAACAATCAACCGCAGCAGGATCAATATCGCAAGCATATATTAGCTCAAATCCAAGCTCCTTAAAGCCAATATCTAAGCCTCCACAACCGCTAAATAGACTTACAACACTAAGCATCGCTTGACCAATAATCCTTTAATTATCCTAAATCAATCGTAATCAGTTTAAATTCGTTCAGTTTATTTCGCAATTTAAAGCGATGCAAAGCAGGAAAATTATTGGCAGCGAATATTTGTTCTGTATCTATTATGTAAATAACTGACGTTCAATCTTTAAAAGTTCGCTTTTCCACAGGTTCTACCCAAACGGTACAGAATCCTGAAGTCGCTGGCCTTCCGGTTACTTCCAGAGTTACCCCCAATCGCTTGACATCCTTCTTACATTCTAGACCAGTAAGACTATCCGAATTCCACTTGATCAAATTCCGAGCAAACTTCCCCTCAGCGCTAGTCGCCCACCGCAAAGCCTCCGCCTGCTCCTGAGTCAAATGAACCGCTTCCCCCGGCGCAAACCCTCCTTGCGACCAAAGCATACCCATCCATCCCATCAAAGCACCGACACCCAACGTCGTCAATAGCACACCCGCCGCCGCCACCAAAGAACGTGCAGATGTCGCCACCTTCGTCAATTCTGTCTGACGCACCAGAGAATGAACAGCAGAGGCAATCTGCCCCTCTTGCTTCTCCACCGCCACCCGTTCGTAATTCGCCAGCGTCTTATTAATCCGCCCCATCCAGTGAGTAAACGCTAACTCAAAATCCTCCGGTTTCGGACTTTCTCGAATCAGCACTTCCAATCGCCCCGTAGCCAGTAAAATCAGAAATATCGGGTCAGTTGGCTCAATTTTACCCTTAAAAGCCAACTCCAACACCTTGCGCCGATATTCCTCAGATTGACCCTCCAGAGTAATATCTAAGTAGTCGGATATAAATAATGTTAACTGTCTTAAGTTTTATGAATACCCTCAATCAGCCTGCTGGCAATGATCGCGTAACTTTTACAAAAATTAACACAGTATTGATTACTTTTGTCCGACTACTTACTATCTCACTTTTGAAGAATGTAGCGAAGTCGTAAGTACAAATAAATTGGATTATCAAATTATCCACAAACGAAAAGACGAGTACAAATTTTATGAAAAACTAACTCCCCCACGTGTGATTACGTCTGACGGTGAAATTATTTTAGGTAAGTACAAACGAGAAAATCTCCCAGCCGCAGCTATTGTCGGTCTACCTGTTTCTTCCGGAATTATAGAGGGACGAGCGCGTGTCATCTTAAACATGGAAGACGCCGTACTCGAAGATGGAGATATATTAGTCACCTCCTTTACTGACCCTAGCTGGACACCCTTGTTTGTATCTATTAAAGGTCTGGTCACCGAAGTAGGTGGACTGATGACCCACGGAGCAGTTATTGCACGTGAATATGGCTTACCAGCAGTGGTCGGAGTGGATAATGCTACCAAACTGATCGAAGATGGGCAACGCATTCGTTTGCATGGAACAGAAGGATATGTAGAAATTTTATAACGGGGAAGATGATGTAATCCCATCCACAAATAGAAGCGATCGCATCTGGCGATCTGTTCTTAAATCCCACATTCCGCACCCACAACTATTTTTTGAATCTCTATCTCGTTATTCATTAACATCACCACAGAGTTCTCCACAACTTGAA
Organism: Aerosakkonema funiforme FACHB-1375; assembly: GCF_014696265.1. GTDB lineage: Bacteria > Cyanobacteriota > Cyanobacteriia > Cyanobacteriales > Aerosakkonemataceae > Aerosakkonema > Aerosakkonema funiforme_A. Next base: position 14,884 of record NZ_JACJPW010000136.1, read on the forward strand.
CCACATAAGGCAATTTTCCCATTTATCCTGTGGTGGTAAATTAATTTTTTTTACTATGAATGTTGTTTTCTTTCCTCCCCAACCCGCTTCCCCAGCTTAATGCTATTAATTATCATTAAGTCTCTTTTCTCTGTTTCCAATTTAGTTCATTTTTACTACTAAATCCCCTTTTGATTGATGTGTGACAGTTGCGGGTGCGGAATGTGGGTTATATCTGGGCTTTTTTAAGAAAAGTACTACTGACGGGATAGCGCCCCTTCAGGACTATTCACGTTCAACCCACAGTAAACGCAGAATTCGTAATCGAACTAGCTGACACATCAGATAGAATTGCCAGCAATTCTTGATTGGCGGCAATGCGAACCAAAGTATTTTGTGCATTGATGCCAGTACCTTGTGCGATCGCTAACTGCTCAAACTTCAAACCACCAAATAATCCCAGTCGGTCTTGACCTGCTTGGAAGTCAACGATCGCGTCTACTCCAGTAGCAGCATCCAGAACAAACACATCCTCACCAGCACCACCAATCAAAGTGTCATTACCAAGGTCGCCGACAAGCAAGTCATTTCCTACGTCACCGGAGATCAGGTCATCATCCTTGCCACCGTGGATAACATCGTTGCCTTTGCCACCATACACAGCGTCCCGACCCTGGTTGCCATTTAAGAAATCATCACCTTCGTTGCCATAGAGTTGGTCATTACCGCCAGCACCCATCAGGGTATCATTACCAGCATTACCAAAAATAATGTTGGCTCCCGCATTGCCTTCGATTCTATCTGCTGAGTCAGAACCAACAATAGTTGCACCAACCCTACCTTCAGCCATGCCAAACTTCATAAAGTGTTCAAAGCCACTCTTGAATAAGCCTTGAGTAACGGCTGCTGCTACATCTGAGTTTTGACCCAGATAATAGCTATTGTTGAATAACAAACTAGGATTGCGACTTTCTTTCATTCCGAAGTTAACGAAGTGTTCAAAGCTATTGCGGAATAAGCCTTGTTGAACCGCTTGGGCGACATCCGGGTTATTAGCAGAATAGAAAGTTGGATCGAAGGTTTCGACGACAACACTATAGCGAGGCTGTGGGTCGCGACCTTCCAGCATCCCGAAATGAATCAGGTGTTCCAGCCCATTTTTGAATGAGCTTTGTTTAACTGCTTGTGCAACATCTGGGTTTTCTGCCAGATAAAACATATCAAAACCAGCTAACCGAGAACTGGGGTCGCGATCTTCAGCCATTCCATACTTGATGAAGTGTTCAAAGCCGCCTTTGAAGAAGCCTTGAGTAACTGCTGTTGCTACATCTTGATTTTTGGTCAGGTAGTCAGAAGCAAATACTGCATTGGGAGCGCGTCCTTCAGCAAAACCGAATTTACTAAAGTGTTCAAAGGCTGTACCGAATGCTCCACTTTGTACGGCGGCGGCTACATCAAGATTTCGGCCTAGATAAAAATTGGGGTCGAAAAAGATGCCATTAAACTCAGGTAAGCGGGTGATGGGTGGGAGTGAAGTGTCGCTACCACCATCATTATTAGGTGTAGTAGGTGAAGGATTAACACTGCCATCATTATTAGGTGTAGTAGGTGAAGGATTAACACTGCCATCATTATTAGGTGTAGTAGGTGAGGGATTAACACTACCATCAGCAGGGAGAGGGCTGGGGTTAGAAGAATCACCACCGTCAGTGCCGGGATTAGAGAAATCGATCGCTTTCACTTCTGGACGAACGGTGGGGTCATTCACCTGCACCTTCTCCATCCGAGAAAGAATCGCCTCTTTGGTGTTGTTAGCGAGGAACTCTTCAACCGATACAGTACCCGCAGCCAGTTCCGACAGTCCTACTGCCACTTGACCAACAGACACCGCCTGCAATTTGGTAATGTCGGTAGCGATATCTTTGATTGGACGACCGCTAGCGACGAGATCCCCAACCATTTGGTTGCCTAAAGCCATGATTTGAGCAGCAGCAGCAGCACTAGCAGCCAATTCTGTGGGGTTAATTTGAGGGTCAGACTGTGCTGCTTTAGTAATTGCACCTTGGAGAATCGCTTGGATGGTTTCGGCTTTACCTAAATCTACTGGAGTGTTGCTCTTGGTTTGATTGGCGATCGCACTAATCCCACTAAATGCCAGTTGTGCAACTTCTTTTTCGGAAACCCCATCGAGGAATTTCGCCATCTGGACGATCGTGTTTTGCACCACGATCATCGAGCCAAACACCGATATGCCTTGAGCATCACCTTTGGCGATCGCTTCGAGAGGATCGTAGCTACCCAAATCAACTCCTGAAGGCAAACCTAACGCCGCTTTCACCCCAGCTTCTGCCGTTGCTGGGTCAGTTCCTTGCTGCACCATCTCAGCGATAATCGTCGTTAACGGCGTGACAACCGTTGAATTAAGGGTAGAAGTCAGTGGTGTCGCCATCGGCAAGCCAGTAGCAGCATCCACCCCACCGATGATGTCCATCCCTCCCATCTGGACAAACTGGCCTTCGGTGTAGTCGAGTTCACCATTTTGGTTGGTATCAAACTTCTCAACATCCACGTTCAGGTCGAAGCTGCCATCTGCCAGGGTAATCGTAAAGGGTTCATTCTCATCCAATGCCCCGTTTAAGTTGGCATCGAAGAAGATCTTCCCGTTAGCAATGTAACCGTCGATGACGCGACTGCTGTAGTATTTCCTTACACTTTCTGCGGTAAGCGTTGTGCTTACAACACCTGTAGCTCCGAAAACTCCCAGCCAATTGTTATCCGAACCAGTGGTTTTATTGACAGTAATGCTTTGTAATGCTTTAACTGGGTTGGGTTTGAAGCCAAACCCGAATATAGCAACATCGTTGATATCAGTAAATGCTGTTCCCTTTGTATTGACGTTGTAATCCATTCCGTCAATCAGATAGTAACGGTCAAATGATTCATTGGGAATTTCCTCAAGCCAGTCGGGAACAGTGGCAGTTTTTCTTTCCGTGATGCCATCGGTATATTTAAATGTCACCTCCATCTCTGCATTGCCTCTTGTACTAGTAGCAAACAGGTGAATTGCTGAATATTGCTTAGATGTGAGGTTGAAGGTAAAGGATGTGTTGTTAGTGGTGAGGACTTTGGCGTTGTTGTCAAAGTTATCATTTTTGTAGCCTAGCTGAACGTCTGGATGGTAGGCATTAGCTGAGAAAAAGCCGTTGTCGGGCAAACCATTGGGATTCCAAGAAGCTTTAAACTGTGCAAAAGACTGAGTGACAAGGGTTTCATTCAAGGTACTCAGTCCCGTTTGTGACGAGTCTACGTTGAAGAAGCCTTTGTTGATAATCACATCACGATCGAAGACTGAACTCAGGTCGAAATTGTCAACTTGAGGAGCGGACTTAAACTCAAAATTCTCAACTCCGATCGCAATTTTTACATCACCATTGGGTGCAAGAATTCGCCATCCGGTCGCTGTCTCGGTAAAGTTATAGAGGTCTTTTGTACCGGACAAAACCAAGGTATCGGTACCTTCTCTTCCGTTAATGGTATCGCTTCCCTCTTCCATCTCGAAGTAATCATCGCCAGCGCCGCCGAAGAGAGAGTCATTCCCAGCACCACCATTCAGAGTGTCATTGCTGTCATCCCCATAGAGAAGGTCATTGCCGTCTCCACCTTGGATACTGTCATTACCCTGTTGACCGTAGAGAGTGTCGTTGCCAGTTCCGCCTTCTAGGGTATCATTGCCCTCCCATCCGTGCAGTTCGTCATTGCCTTCTTCACCCCTGAGAAGATCGTTGCCACTCTCACCGTAGAGGCTATCATTCCCAGATTGACCAGACAGAGTATTATTTCCAGTATTACCAACCAGTACATCGTTACTACCTGAGCCAATGACATTTTCAATCGAGGTTAACCGATCTGTATTGCCAGAAAATCGGGCATTGCCATTGATTAAATTGACATCAACAGGATTACTAGAAAATCTGTAATCAGCAGTATCAGTTCCGTCACCTCCATCAAGGACGTTGCTGCCATTTCCACCAGAGAGAGTATCGTTATCTCCTTCACCGTAGAGAGAGTCGTTACCATCTCCACCATCTAAAACATCGTTACCAGTCCCACTAACGAGAGAGTCGTTTCCAGCTTCTCCTCTCAGGATGTCATCACCCGTACTACCAAAGAGGCTATCTTCACCGTCACCACCATTGAGGTTATCATTACCCCAATAACCTTCAAGGTAATCATTGCCACCTCGACCAAAGAGAACATCATTACCGTCTTCGCCGTTCAGAGAATCGTTGCCATCACCACCATCGAGGTTATCATTACCTAGACCGCCTTTGAGGTTGTCATTGCCATTACCACCATCAAGGTAATCGTTGTCATTACCACCATCGAGGTAATCATTGCCTAGACCGCCGAAGAGATAATCCTTGCCGAAGTCGCCTTGAAGTGTGTCATTGTCGTCGCTACCGTCATAGCTTTGCCCCTGTTTTCCGTTATCTTCGCCATAGAGAACATCGTCCCCATATCCGCCTCGGAGCAAATCACCATGTTGCTGACCGTAGAGGATGTCATTGCCACCACCGCCGTCAAGGGTATCCCGACCCATATAGCCGTGGATCTCGTCATTGCCATCGTCACCATAAAGCAAATCATTGCCTGTGAAACCATTGAGACGGTCATCACCCAACCCACCATCTAGATTGTCATCGTCAGGTCCACCATCAAGAACATCGCTACCGTTATTACCCTGTATACTAAGTAGTCGGACAAAAGTAATCGACACTGTATGAACTTTTGTTAAGGCACTTGCAGGAGTGCGATCGCTACCCCAGGATAGTACAAATGTATTGTAAGACTTGACA
>NZ_JACJPW010000137.1 GCF_014696265.1 Aerosakkonema funiforme FACHB-1375
TAATTGTGCCGATGCACGATATGCCTACGGCACGCTGTGCGAAGGCACTCCTGCAAGTGCCTTAACAAAAGTTCATACAGTGTCGATTACTTTTGTCCGACTACTTATATCAAACCTTACCGTTAGTATCTATGTTTTCTATTGTTGCTGGGCTTTCTAAAGGTGATGCAGCTACTATTCGGACATGGAGATCGACTATTATTTGATTTTTATCAACAGTTATATTAGCTTTTTTTACTAAGAATTTTCCTGCTAAATAATCGCCGGATTCACCTTCATCAGACAACGGAGTTTTATATCCTGCTTCCTCAAGCCATTCGTAAATATTTCTCCAGTTCTCTATCTTTTCATCACTTTTACCTACAAAGGCACGGGAATATGAAGCCAAAGTCAACAAAGCGATCGCAGAAATTAACCTTGCCAAAGATTATTCGCAACAAGTAAAACGACGGATTACCGAGTTGAAGGGTGTCTTTGAATCTGTTAATACTCGTGCTGTTTTAGGTCTTAGACAGCTTGAATCTCAACCTTTTGATTCAAAAAGGGATGCCGAAAAGTTTCAAGAGGTAGGACTTCTGATGAAGGGACTTGTAGAAATTTTGAAAACCCCTGTGTTAAACAGTCAAGGTAAACTGAACTTTGGCACTGTAACTCTGTTAGAGAAATATCGTATTTTACCAAGTAAATAAATATGACAGCCAAAAAAGTTCCTGTAGAAGTGGTTGCACATGGCGTTGTAAAAGGTGCTGCTGTATTCACCAATCCGGCTGAATGCTTGCGCGATATTGTTCTAGCCTACACCGAGTACAAAATAGTTGCAGAGCAAGAGCAAACTAAGCGGCGTGGAATTGAAGCCCGGGAAAAAGCAATAATCGCTCAAATTAACGCTCAACGTGAAGCTCTAATAAAGTATCTCAATCGCTCGTTTGATGAACGTGCCGAAAACTTCCGTTTTCTGTTTGAAAAAGTGGATCGAGCAATAGCAGACGGTAATAACAACCAGTTAACTTTAGCCCTGAATTCAATCACAGAAATAGCGAAGTCTAGCCCATTCAAAGACCTCGCTGATTTGTCATCAGTCAGAGCCGCCCTTGACGATCCAGACCATCAATGGGAGTTTTAATCTGCCATTCTGCAAGCGATCTCCCTTAAGACCCTAGTGCAATATAGGAGCAAAATAAACCCGGTTTCTTAGAGAAACCGGGTTTCTGAATTCAGCGCGATCGCACCTACCCCAATGTCAGCAGCCCTGCCGGAAAATCAGCCATAAGTCGCTTTTTTTCCAGCCAATGTACACCTAACAGAATGTTTGGAAGTTGCTCTCCACCTAAAACTGGAATTATTAACTCTTCTCCATCGAAAATCACAGTTCCCGCATATAGATTGAACCACGCATCGCCACGGGCAGTCTCCATTTCTTCTTGCTGGTGGGCAAAAATTCACCCCAAACTCTCTGCATCTTGGTTATCAATTGCTAGCCAGCCTGTAAAACCTGTATCTAGAAGTGCCTTGACTGTAATAACATCACCATCAGCAGCAATCAAACCAATTTCAAAGATTAACTCTCCTTTCCTATTGAATTCGCCTGAAATCATATTCTACCGCAGGCTCCAGTCTCGTTAATTCTCATCATCACACGCCTAGTACGATCGAAACCGTTTAAAACTTGTTGTTTTTTTTATTGTAAATCAATTCGACAAGAATACGATCGCATCCGTTAGCATCTGCTGAAACCAGGAGCGATTCCTCGTATTCCGCACCCAGACAGAAACCCGGTTTTTTTAAAAAACCGGGTTTCTAAAATCAAAGCGATCGCCTATTTTTACATCTAGGTAAATTAAATATCTACTAACAATAACTGCCACAAATGTCTTGCAGCTTCTGTCTTTTGTTCGTGTCATTATTAAAAGTGATGTAATAACTGCTATGTCCTTAATTACGCCAGTTTTATACCATAGGACTTACGCAGTGACGCTAAATATACTGAGATGGTGCGTTACACTGGCGTTAACACACCCTACCTAAGAGGCTTTGCGTAACTCCTGTACGAGTTTGTGCAAGCGTGACATACAGAACTTCCAGTTAAACTTGAAGTTCTGAGAGTTTCCCTCGCTTAAAGTTATGTATGCCAAGGAGTTACAGGAACGGAGAGGGAGGGATTCGAACCCTCGTTGAGGTTGCCCCCAAACAGCATTTCCAGTGCTGCGCCTTCAACCACTCGGCCACCTCTCCAGGGATGTGCTTTGAAATGTCTTTTGCAGGATTTCTCGCACGGACTCTTATTATAGAGTATGTTGCTCGAAAATTGCAAATGTCTCGATCGCACAAAATTCGCATCCACTATCGCCAGAAAGGAACGCATTATACCATAGAAGTACCGGAAGATCGGTACATCTTACACAGTGGCGAGAATCAAGGCGTCGATCTGCCTTTCTCTTGCCGCAACGGTGCCTGTACCACCTGCGCGGTGCGGGTGCTTTCCGGGGAGATTTATCAGCCAGAGGCGATGGGACTGTCCCAGGAACTCCGCCAGCGGGGGTATGCCCTGTTGTGTGTCAGCTATCCTCGATCCGACTTAGAGGTAGAGACTCAGGATGAAGATGAAGTTTACGAACTGCAATTCGGTCGCTATTTTGGAAAAGGGAAAGTAAAGGCGGGACTGCCTCTCGATGAAGACTGATAGAAGCCAAAAAAGCAGGATTTTCGCTTTTTTCTTTTGCTTATTATTTCTCCTGACAAGTTGCCAGTCCGCAACGACACCCCAAGGAGAGGTAGTTAAGGTTGTGCGAGTGGTGAGCGGACAAACATTGGAAACGATCGATTCGGAAAAGCAACCGCCTTTGATTCAGCAAATCCGCCTGATTGGTATTGAAGCGCCGGACTTGCGGCAACGTCCTTGGGGTACGGCGGCGAAAGAACGCTTGGAAGAATTGATCGGCTCTAAACCGGTTGTGTTGGAATCTGACATCGAAACTAAAGACCAGTACGATCGCGAACTGGCCTATTTGTGGCAAGATGGAGTGCTGTTAAACGAACGGTTACTGGCAGAGGGATATGGACTTTTTGTGTCGCGATCGCTCAACAACAAGTATGATGAACGTCTAGAGAGCGCCCAAGAATTTGCCAGAGTCATGGGTTTGGGTATTTGGAACCCAGAAAAACCGATGCGCCTAACCCCGGCTGAGTTTCGCAATCAATATAGATGATGGAAAATGGAGAATGGTGCATGGGGCATGGGACATCGGAAAATAGAAAAATGTGAAAAATTTCTCATACCCGATCCCCTTTGACCTTTAACATTTTAGCAATGCCCAATTCTCCATTCCCAAGTCCCCATTTTCAATTTCCCATTCGCATAAATTAAAGATGAATCATACCCCCGAAAAACTGCAAACGTTCCTGGAGATTGCCACTGAAGCAGCTTTGGCTGCCGGTGCAGTTTTACAATCTTATTTGGGCACACTAGAAACGGTGGAAGAAAAAGGGCGTCCGGGGGATTTGTTAACGGCAGCAGATAAAGCCGCTGAAGCTACAATCCTAGAAATTTTAGATCGTCATTTTCCCAACCACTCAATTTTGGCAGAAGAATCCGGGCGACTGGGAAAAAACAAAAGTGAATACCTCTGGGCGATCGATCCGCTAGACGGTACTACCAACTTCGCTCACCAGTACCCATTTTTCGCCACCTCAATTGCATTGTTGATTGACGGAGTTCCCCAGGTGGGCGTTATTTACGATCCCTTTCACAACGAACTGTTTCGCGCAGCTAAAGGTTTGGGTGCAACGCGCAACCGGAGGCCCATCCGAGTTTCGCAAACATCGGAGTTGAGCAAGAGTCTGTTAGTGACGGGATTTGCTTACGATCGTCGCGAGACGGCTGACAACAACTACGCCGAGTTTTGCCACCTTACTCATCTTACCCAAGGCGTTCGGCGCAGCGGCTCGGCATCCCTGGATCTAGCTCATGTAGCTTGCGGACGCCTTGATGGATACTGGGAAAGAGGACTTTCTCCTTGGGATATGGCCGCAGGAGTGGTAATCGTCCAGGAAGCCGGTGGCAATGTTACCGCCTACGATGGCAGTTCGTTGCAAATTGATTCAGGCCGGATTTTGGCTACTAACGGTTATATTCATCACAACCTTAGTACCGAACTTATGCAGGTACGTCCTTTATCTGCCTGGAATAATGCCGTACATTCACGCTAGCGCATTAATAGAGGTGGCGAAGTACACTAGATTTAATCGCTTCATAAGTCGGAAACTACACTATGGCTCTTAATATTGAACGGGGACTATTCAAGTTTGATTTCACAGATCACCACGCAGTTTTAGGGGTACCTTTGGATGCAACGGCCAACGACGTTCGCAAACGGTATCTCAAAATTTCCCGTCGCTTGCATCCTGATAGCTGCATTGCGGAAAGCGAAGCAGTAAAACATCAGGCAAGTCAGTTCTTTGCCAAAATGGTGAATCCAGCCTACGAACAACTGTTTAGCGAGCAAAGTCGAGCCGAACATAATGCACTTTTAAGTCGCATGGGAAAACGCCTTGTTCAAGAACAAAATCAAATCGAAGTTCGTAGCGAAATAGCTAAGAAGTTAAGTAAGTCAGGTAACTTTGAGCAAGAGTACAAAACTGTACTGCAAAACTTGAGCGAAAAGCAATATGAATCCCTCGATAAAGTTCTAGAACAAACTGCTGAAATTAGCGAAATAAATTTGATTTATTTGTTGCGAAAAGCCAGTCAAGGTCAACCTGTTAACAAAGTCGCACAGGCAGTGCCGAAGCCGCAAACCGCAACAGCAGCAAGTGGAGGAACGACCAAACCACCGGCACAAGGAACGGCCTCGGTGGCTGAGAAAAAAGTAGATAAGCAGGAAACATCTCCTACCGAGACATACTGCCGTCGCGCACTAGAATATATCGAAAAGAATTACCCTGCTAGAGCGGTTTTGGAAATGAAGGACGCGCTTAAAATGGAGCCAAATAACAGTCGCTGTCATGCCATACTGGCAATGGCTTATTGGAAGCAAGACCAGATGACTATGGCTAAGGTTCATATGAATCAAGCTTTGAAGTTTAATCCTCAAGAACCAACTGCTTTGGAAGTCAAAAAACTGATGGAAAAACTGGCAGAAAAATCTGCTGCCGCTACCGCCTCTGCGAAGAAGAAGGAGGCGGAAAAATCCAGTGGCGGTTTATTTGGTTTATTTGGCAAGAAAACTGACAAAAACGAAAAGAAAAAGTAATAATGCTGCATCAATCACCCCCCTCACCCCCCTCCTTCCCCCCAAAAAGGGGGGATAGCAAAGGCGGAACTTTTGTTCGCTCAGATGATAAAGGACTGAATTTTTATGCCCCAGGGGCGAGAGATTTATTGCCCCTGGATGTGGCGCAAAAACGTTGGATTGAAGAACGTTTGCAGCAGGTATATCATCGAGCGGGTTATCACCGGATTATTACCTCCACGATCGAGCGTTTGGATACACTGATGGCTGGGGGAGCGATCGACAGATCGACGGTGCTGCAACTGCAAAACATTGAAGAAGAAGGACTGGGGTTGCGTCCAGAACTAACGGCTAGTATCGCACGGACTGCTGTTACTCGCATGGCTGGCGTCACCTATCCCCAACGCCTCTACTACAATGCCAATGTGTTTCGACGATCGCACGATAGCAGCCACAACAATCAGCAGGAATTTTATCAAGCTGGGGTAGAATTGATCGGTGGCGGCGGGTTGCTTGCGGATGCAGAAATCTTGCTCTTGCTGACAGAATGTTTGCAGACTCTGGGTTTGCATAACTGGTATTTGATTTTGGGAGAAGCAGAACTGACGCGAAGTTTGCTCTCTGCTTTTCCCAGTGCTTTGCAAGATAAGGTGCGGTTTGCGATCGCTCATCTGGATCGCGTTACCTTAGAAACGCTACCGCTTTCCGACGAACTGCGCCAACGCGCTCTGATATTGTTGGATTTGCGCGGACGCCCAAATGATGTGCTACAAAAAGTTGCCAATCTAGAACTAGCGCCGCCTCAACAAGAAGCTCTCAACAATCTTAAATCTCTGATAGAATTACTCGAACAAGGTTTTCCAAAGCTAGCCGATGGATCGTCGCTCGCCTCAAAATTAATTCTCGACCTCAGCTTAATTCAAACCTTCGATTACTACACCGGCATAGTATTTGAAGCAGTCGGCGAAACGGAAACTGACAAGCGCGTTCTGGGACAGGGAGGTCGCTACGATCGATTGCTCAGTCTCTATCACCCTCAAGGAGACAATGTTCCCGGTATTGGATTCTGTCTCAATATCGAAGATCTGCACCAAGCCTTGCTACCTACCGCTCAGCTGCCTCACCAAACGCCCGCCAGCGACTGGTTAGTTGTTCCCGAAACTCCCCAAGCTTACCCAGCTGCGTTTGCTTACGCCCAAACTCTCAGAGATTCGGTCAATTTAGTGCGCGTGGAAATAGATTTGGGAGGACGCGATCCCGATGCGATTCGGGAATACGCCAGTCTTCGCCGTATCCGTCAAATTGCTTGGGTACAAGGGGAAGGCTCCCCAACAATTGAAACCCTATAAAAAAGCATTACAATTCGTAATGTAGGTTAGAAGGCGAGTTCTGTTCGGGCTCGTCTGCCGAATTTTGAGAGAGAGAACACTGTGCCTCACACGATCGTTACTGATATTTGCGAAGGCGTCGCCGACTGCGTTTCCGCTTGTCCCGTTGCTTGCATTCACGAAGGCCCAGGCAAAAATGTCAAAGGTACTGATTGGTACTGGATTGATTTTGCCACCTGCATTGACTGCGGTATTTGTCTACAGGTATGTCCTGTAGAAGATGCGATAGTCGCTGAAGAGCGTCCGGATTTGCAAAAAACGCCTTCTTAAAAGTCAAAAGTCAAACGTCAAACGTCAAACGTCAAACGTCGAAAGTCAAAAGTCGAAAGTCAAAAGTCAAAAGTCAAAAGTCAAAAGTCAAAAGTCAAAAGTCAAAAGTCAAAAGTCAAAAGTCAAAAGTCAAAAGTCAAAAGTCAAAGTCAAAAGTCAAAAGTCAAAAGTCAAAGTCAAAAGTCAAAAGTCAAAAGTCAAAAGTCAAAATTTACTCCTCCCTAATCCCTAGTCCCTAGCCCCTAACCCCTAACCCCTAACCCCTAGCCCCTTCTTCCCAATGACCAATGACCCCATATTATTAGTTGAAGATGTTTACGCAGGATATGTTAAAGATTTGGATATCCTGCAAGGCGTCAATTTCAAAATTTATCCCGCTGAATTGGTGGCGGTAATTGGCCCCAACGGGGCGGGAAAATCAACGCTGGCTAAAACTATTTTTGGTCTGCTGAATCCTCACCGAGGCAAAATTACTTTTAAGGGCGAAAGTATTGGTGGGTTAAAATCCGATCGCATCGTGCAGCGGGGAATGTGCTACGTGCCCCAAATTGCCAATGTTTTTCCTTCTCTGACCGTGGAAGAGAATCTGGAAATGGGTGCTTTTATCCGCAACGTGCGTTTGCAACCTCTCAAGGAGAGGATTTTTGCGACTTTTCCCGTTTTAGCAAAACGCCGTCGTCAACGCGCTGGTACTCTCTCTGGGGGAGAACGCCAGATGCTGGCGATGGGAAAGGCTTTGATGTTGGAACCCAGTCTGTTACTGTTGGATGAACCTTCTGCTGCTTTGTCTCCTATTCTGGTCAATAACGTTTTTGAACAAATTAAGCAGATTAATCAGGACGGCACTGCTATTGTGTTGGTGGAGCAGAATGCTCGCAAAGCTCTGGAAATGTCCCATCGCGGTTATGTTTTGGAGGCAGGGCGCGATCGCTTTACCGGCCCTGGTATAGAATTACTGAATGACCCCAAGGTGGGTGAACTCTATTTGGGAGCCACCTCTACTCATTAAGTTAATTAACAATTGCTTTGCCACGATTTGATTTTATGGTATTATTTTATAATGGAAATCTGTACAATTTTATTTTTTAAGCAAATATTCCCATTTTAAAGAAGATAATATGATTAAAATAATATCGCTCAGTAGCTCAAAAGTCAAGCTATATTTTGTAATTTTTTTTAAAGCGCAAAGGAAAGGAGAAAAAATCGTAAGTTAGGATTCGGTTGTTGGTGAATTATAATGTAAGGAAGCGTTATTTTGTTGGCGATATGACAGATTTTAAAGAACTACCGGAATGGGAAAAAGCGCATAGTCTGACTGTGGCAGTTTACGAGATTACCGATAAGTTTCCGGAACGGGAATTGCAGGGTATAACGCAACAGATTCGTTTGGCAAGCGCTGCTGTGCCCATCAAAATCGCGCAGGGATGTGTTAAATATGAAAGAGAAGAACAAATCAAGTTGTTTGAATTAGCGATAGATGCAGCTATTGAGTTAGAATACTATCTGCTACTAAGCTATGAATTAGATTTCCTAAATATCGCAGATTACGATCGTCTGGTCAGCAGTGTAGTGGAAGTAAAAGAAAAGCTGGAATCTTTAATCGAAAGGATGAAAACCAACTCCTAATAACCTCACTCACCCAATTGCTGTAATTTGTGACAATCGAACTCGAACCTCACCATCTGCAAGCCATTCGCACTCACGCCGAAAGCACGTATCCAGAAGAGTGTTGCGGTATAATATTGGGACATTTGAGGGACGATCGCAAAACAGTAGTAGAAGTCAGACCTACCGAAAATGCCTGGAATGAAGAAGCGGCGCAATTTCCGATGCGTGTAGGAGATGGGAGTAAGAAGCGAAACTATGCGATCGCTCCCCAGGATATGCTAAAAGCACAACGAGAAGCACGCGATCGCTCTCTTAATATTATTGGCATATATCACTCGCACCCAGATCATCCGGCAATACCTTCGGAAATGGATCGGGCGATCGCATGGTCGGTGTATTCTTATCTCATTGTCTCAGTACCGCAAGGCAAAGCTGGAGAACTGCTAAGCTGGTGTCTGGACGATAACCGCCAGTTTCAGCCAGAGGAAATTATCGCCCAGAGATAATTAAACAAATTGTAAAAAACCGCGAAGACGGGAAAGACACAAAGGATACTGTTTAAGGATACCATATAAGATCCGCTCTTCCCTATCAGATTGCCATGCTCAATCCCAACCTGGATGAAATCCAGCTTTCTAAAGACGAATACGAAAGATATTCCCGCCACCTAATTTTGCCAGAAGTAGGACTGGAAGGGCAAAAACGCCTCAAAGCCGCCAGCGTCCTCTGCATCGGTACGGGTGGACTGGGTTCTCCGTTGCTGCTGTACCTCGCAGCTGCTGGAATTGGACGCCTCGGTATAGTCGATTTCGATGTCGTCGATAATTCCAACTTGCAACGCCAAGTTATCCACGGTACGTCTTGGGTGGGTAAACCCAAAATTCAATCTGCCAAAAATCGGATTTTGGAAATTAATCCCGCTTGTCAAGTTGACTTATACGAAACGCGGATCAGTTCGGAAAATGCGATCGACATCATGAAACCTTACGATATCGTGGTGGATGGCACAGATAACTTCCCCACGCGATATCTGGTCAACGATGCTTGCGTGTTGCTGGACAAACCGAACGTTTACGGTTCCATTTTCCGATTTGAAGGACAAGCTACCGTCTTTAATTACGAAGGTGGGCCAAATTACCGCGACTTGTACCCAGAACCCCCACCGCCAGGGATGGTTCCTTCTTGCGCTGAAGGTGGCGTTTTGGGTATTTTGCCGGGAATTATCGGTGTTATCCAAGCAACGGAAACCGTCAAAATTATCATAGGAAAAGGTACAACCCTCAGCGGTAGGTTGTTGCTGTTCAACGCGCTGGAAATGAAGTTTCGCGAGTTGAAGTTGCGACCGAATCCAGTGCGCCCGGTAATTGAAAAGTTGATAGACTACGAACAATTCTGCGGTATTCCCCAAGCAAAGGCAGAGGAGGCAAAACGGCAGATGGAAATTCAAGAAATGACCGTAAAAGAATTGAAGCAGCTCATCGATAGCGGTGCAAATGATTTTGTGCTGCTTGATGTTCGCAATCCCAATGAGTACGAAATTGCCAGGATTCCCGGTTCTGTTTTAGTGCCTTTACCGGACATCGAACGGGGAGAAGGTGTGGAAAAAGTGAAAGAATTGCTCAACGGTCATCGCTTGATCGCACATTGTAAAATGGGCGGTCGTTCTGCCAAAGCGTTGGGTATTCTGAAGGAAGCCGGAATTGTGGGTACAAATGTGAAAGGCGGCATCACTGCTTGGAGTCGGGAAGTCGATTCTTCTGTTCCGGAATACTAAGAGTAGCGGGACTTAGGCAGGATTACGCTAGAAACCCGGTTTCTTCGCGGATTATAGAAACCGGGTTTCTTTTGTTCGGTTGCATAGGTGGTAAATGATTGATACGAAATATTATCTGTGGGAATCAAGGGTTAAATTTTTACCGCAGATGTAGGCAGATAAACGCAGATAAACGCAGATAAGAAGGCGATTTTTTTGTGCGATTGATGCTACTGGATATGAGATTGGGGTTCGTCACTGCTAAACTGACGATAAAGCTTAAGAAAAATAGGCGATTCATTGATATTTTTGTATAAGTTTGCATACTTGAATGATAACTAACCCAAAAATGGGATAATAAGATGGATGCCTCTAGAAATCAGCCAAATGTGTTGTGGTTGCAAGTCTGGGGTTTGGCAGGGGTACAGGGAGCAATTACCCTTACCTGGCTAATTTATAATCTGTATTTGCCGCAGTTGTTGGTGCAATTTGGCTTTGCGAAAGAGTTAGCGGCTGGGTTGCTAATTATTGAAAATGCGTTGGCGATCGCAATGGAACCTCTGATGGGAGGAATATCCGATCGCATCAAACACTCGTTAGGCAGTCGCTTTCCGTTGATATCGGTTGGCGTTATCCTATCATCGGCGTTGTTTATCGCTATCCCGGCAGTTGTCGTTTTCCGCAATTTATTCGATGGGATACGCTGGGTATTGTTGCTGCTGATGGTAGGCTGGGCTTTGGCGATGGCGGTGTTTCGTTCTCCGGCGATATCGTTGCTGGGAAAATACGCCAGACCGGCTGAGTTACCTTTGGCAGCTAGTTTGTTAACTTTAGCTGCGGGAATCATTGGCGCATTCAAACCAATTGCCAATCAATTTGTTCTGGGTATGGGGCCAATTTTTAGTTTTGCGATCGGCACTTTTGTTCTGCTGGGTGCAGCTGCAATATTGCGTCGTTTCGATCCACCAGAAATACCACAACAGGACAACACTCTCCCTGTCGTCCCCTCTCCCAGTCTCTCCCTCTTATCCCCACTGCTATTAATTTTGGGAACTGGTGCGGGTGTGGCTTGGGGTTCGCGTTTCTTGATGGACGCTATGCCCAAAATGCTGAAAAATCAATGGCAAAATGCTGATATTCCTTGGCTGATGTTTGCTATCTCTCTTTTTCTCGCTTTTGCTGCTCTTCCCGCTGGCGCGTTGGCGGTGAAACTGGGCAACCAACGCGCTATGTTAATTGGCATTGGCGCTACGATACCGTTGTTGCTGCTGATGGTTTTGATTCCCAATTGGTTTATTGTGGCGGTAACAATACTGGGAGCTTTAGCATTTTTTGCTTTAATTGTCAATGGAGTTGTACCTTTTGCTTTGTCGCTTGTACCAACAGAGCGATCGGGATTGGGAGTGGGATTCTATTTTGGCGGAATCGGACTCGGATCGAGTTTGTTTGGGATATTATTCCCGCAACTGGCAAGTATGACAGCCGTAGCGAGTGGGATTTGGGGTGCGATCGCATTCCTCGTGGCAGCCATTTGCATTGCCGCTAGCGGTAAGCTGCGATCGGTACCCGAAGCCGTAGAAGCCTAACTTGCCAAACTGAATATTAAGTTTTTATAAATGTTAGTTTTTGCAGACAAAGTGGGAATGTTAATAGTAGGGGAGAGAAGAAACAGTTTTGTTACTTCTTTCCCCCAGGAATTTTAAGTTGTGCGGTTGCTTCTGCCAGTGTCGCTCTTTCCGATTGGCAGAAGTCACGCGATGCAAGGATTTTGGATTTTGGATTTTGGATTTGCTGGGCTTTGAAATTTTCTTATTTCTTTTATAGTCGGTCGAACTCACGTTTTGTTAATAGGAATTTCAACGGTAAATTCTGCTCCTTTTCCTAATTTTGAGTGACAATATAAATTACCACCGTGTTTATCGACCACAATCTGGTGACAGATAAACAATCCCAGTCCCGTACCTTGTCCTACCTGTTTGGTAGTAAAGAAAGGGTCAAATAATTTTGATTGTAAGTCTTCAGGAATTCCCCAGCCATTATCTGATATTTTGATTAATATTCGCTCGCTGTTCAGAACTTGAGTATGAATTTTAATTTGTGGTGTATTGCCAATAAATTGGGTAGACACGGAATCAATAGCATTATTTAGAAGATTCATAAATACCTGATTGAGTTGCCCGGAATAACACTCAATTAGCGGTAGTTGACCGTAATCTTTGAGCGTGACAATTTCTGGATGTTCTAATGTCGCTTTTAAACGATTTTGAAGAAGCATCAGGGTATTGTCGATACCTTGATGAATATCCACTCGTTTGAATTCCGCCTCATCGTGACGGGAGAAATTCCGCAGAGACATAACTATTTCCTGAATGCGATCGGTCCCTATCCGCATCGAATTCAGCAGTTTGAGTACGTCTTCTTGCAGGAAATCTAGGTTAATAGCCTCGATTTGTGCTTTTATTTCTGTTGGGGGATCGGGAAAGTGTTGCTGATAGAGTTTTACTAAATGCAGTAAATCTTGGAAATATTCAGTAGCAGGACTGAGATTACCGTGAATAAAATTAACGGGATTGTTAATTTCATGTGCCACACCTGCAACTAAATTCCCCAGAGAAGACATTTTTTCACTCTGGATGAGTTGGGCTTGGGTACGTTTTAGTTCGCTCAAAGTAAGTTCTAAATTTTGAGCTTGTTGTTGTAATTCAAATTCGGCTTGTTTCCGGGCGGTGATATCGCGGATGGTAATAGCAAAACCATCATCCAGCTTTACCGCTATAAAATGAAACCAGGAAGACTGTCCTGATTCATAATAAAAATCTCCTTCGGAAGGTTCACCTGTTTCGACAATATTAACGAAGTGAGAAAATAGTTCTGGCTGAACCTGGCTGAGGATTTGTTTTAGTGTCAACTTACCGATCGCATCTTCACAGTTACAGTTAAAAGCTCTCGCAATCACGGGGTTTACGACTAAGCAGCGAAAATCCTCAATGTTCCCCGTCTCTGGGTCGCGAACAGCTTGCATTGCCGCAATCCCATCCAGCGAACTATTCAAAATGCCAGCAAGTAAAGCCCTCGATCGATCGAGTACCTTTTCTGTTTCTCTGCGGATAGTAATTTCTTTTTCTAGAATTCGTTGCTGACGTTTAATGATTAATTGATTTTCCAGCCTTGCTACTACTTCTTCAATTTGAAAGGGTTTAGTTATATAATCTACACCTCCTGAATCAAAGGCAGTTACTTTATCGAAAACATCATATAAAGCACTAATAAAAATAACTGGTATATGGCGTAACTTATCATCGGCTTTGAGAGCTTTACAAACTTCATAACCATCCATTTCTGGCATTTTGATATCTAAAAGTATCGCATCCGGTATCTTCACTCTTACAGTTTTTAGTGCCATCCTTCCACTGGTGACGCTGCGAACAGTGTAGCCAAGTTTGAGTAGTGCCTCGCTTAGTAATTGCAAGTTTTCCAGAATGTCGTCTACAATTAGAATATTACCTTTATTTTCACTTTCTAAATTAAGATTCATTGCTTATTAGGGGTTCAATTAAATCAATCAATTGCTCGAATTGAAATTTACGCACGAGTTGGGTGAGAAATTGGCTCAAACGAGTTTCTGTCGGGGTGATTTCTGCTATTAATTGTAAAGAAAGGTTTGTATTAGCTTCAAGAGCAGCATCATATAATTTATTAATCCATTCTTTAGGCATACAGGTTAGATGTTGGGATGTTAAGGTATTTTCCGATAAATCTTCTAATTTAAGCGGTTGTGTTTCTGCATAGATATATTGCACTCCTAAATGCTTGGATAACGTGTCGAAAATGGTGTGTTCAACGAAAGGTTTGCGGAGGAAGTCATCACACCCCGCCGAAAGTACGATCGCTTTTTCTTCTTCTAACACGCTGGCTGTGAGGGCAATTATCGCTGTAGCATTACCTTTGATGGTAGATTTAATATATTTTGTCGCTTCATAACCGTCCATTACGGGCATTCTCATATCCATCCAGATGAGGTGAGGCTCCCATTCATTCCAAATAGCGATCGCTTCTTTCCCGTTACTTGCTTCTTTCACCTCAAATCCCAAAGGATCGAGCAACTTAATTAGTAATTGTCTATTAATCGGTTTATCATCTACTGCGAGGATTTTGTAGGTAGGTTGACCGGGTGCAAGTCCTAGCACTCTCGGACGTTCTTCTATACTCTTGCTGACTGTTGCTTGCCCCAATTTTACCTGAATATAGAATTGGAAAGTTGTACCTTTTCCTAATTCACTTTCTACCGAAATATCCCCTCCCATCAGTTGCACAAATTTGCGACTGATAGCTAAACCTAATCCCGTTCCTTCCTGCATTTCTTTGCCAGCTTGCGCTTGGGTAAAGGCATCAAAGAGTTTTGGTATTTCGGCAGGTGCAATACCTATGCCAGTGTCGCGCACCCGAAAATGGAGATTGAAAACATCGGTTGTTTCTCGGTCTCCTTGAAAAATATAGAGAGTAATTTGACCTGCCGAGGTAAATTTGATCGCATTGCTGATTAAATTAATTAAAACCTGACGCAGTTTTACTTCATCGGTACAGATATAGCGAGGGACATTTTCTGTCCTATGAAAGACTAAATTTAAGCCAGCATTAGTTGCCCGCAGATGCAGCATATCTTCTAAATCATCGAGTAGGCTATGTAAGTCAAAATCTTTAGGATTGAGAGTGATTTTGCCTGCTTCGATTTTGGATAAATCGAGAATATTATTAATAATTGTCAGCAAGTAATCGCCACTACGATAAATTATGCCGGCATTTTCATAATGTTCGGCTGGGAGATTTTTTGCTCGCAACATTAACTGGGAAAAACCTAGAACAGCATTCAGAGGCGATCGCAATTCATGGCTCATGTTGGCAATAAAGGTACTTTTGGCTTGGTTGGCTATTTCTGCTTTTTCTTTGGCAATCTCTAATTCTGCCGTGCGTTTATGTACCCGATTTTCTAAGGTTTCAAAAGAGGTTTGTAACTGACTTGCCATGTCATTAAAGGAATCTGCTAGGGTTTCTAGTTCGGAAACTCCCTCGATCTCTACTACCTGACTCAGTTCACCACTAGCGATCGCTCTACTGGCTTGACTCAATCGCTGAATTGGTGTAACAATCAAATTTGAGGTAATAATTCCTAATCCTGTGGCGATCGCTAAAGTTAAGAAACAAAGTAAAATCGTCGTATTCCTATTAGCCTGAATTTCTGCCATAAATTCAGATTCTGGGATGACCATCACCACCAACCAATCCAAACCGTATTTATCGCGGTAGGGGATAACCCTGACAAAAGGGTTTCCATCGAGAGGTGGGCGGAGTAATTGCGGTTTTGCGATCGCCTGCAAACTACCAAAACGCCGGATTAAATCCTGTGTCACGTCACGGATCGCAGGTTCGCGGCTATTCACAGCTTTCAGTCTTGTAGCTTTGCGATTGATAATAGGGGCTGGAGATTCATTTGCAGAACTAGCAACGATCAGCCCCGAACGTTCAATGATGAAGATATGACCCGATCTTCGACTATCCAATGTTTTCAGAAATCGGCTGATTTGATTGAGTTCAACATCAATACCAAGTACACCTAGCAACTTTTTCTGCGCGTCATACACAGGAGTGCTGGCGGAAGTGCTGATGTAATTCTGTAAATCTCCCCAACTGTAAATAGAACTCCAAATCGGCTTACCAGCTTTGATCGCATCTAAGTACCAAGCCGCATTATTTGTTTGGGGGTTTTTAATTGTATATTTTACCTTCAGTCGATTACCCCGATCATCTACTGAGTAAAAGCTGATTTTATTGAGATCGGATATAGGAATTTCTCCAATTTCCAACTGATTATTCTGCCCATAGCCAGCACCGATAAATTCTCCCTTAATACTGCCGTAGTTAACATAAGCAAAATTTAACGCTCTCATCTGAAGATAGAAGTATTTTCCCAGACGTTTAGAATCATTCAAGTTTAAGATTCCTGACTTAAAGGCATTCACATTTGTGCCGTTGATTTCCTGGGCTTTACCCATATAACTATTTAAATGTTGTTCAATGCGATTGCTCGTTTGCGTCATCAATTCATCAGCCAGTTTTTCAACAGCCTGCTGCCCACTTCGGTAGGAAAGATAGCCTACCAGCCCCACTGCACCGACGATTTGCAGGACAAAGGGTACAATTAAAAATAATCTCAGGGAGATTTTTCGAGATTTTTTAGATTGGTGGGAACGATCGCTAATCATGGGTTATTAAGAATTCAACTAAATCGGTAATCTGCTCAAATTGAAATTGACGCACCAGTTTTCTCAGGGATTGGATTAAAGAGTTTCTGTTTTGAAAATTTCCTATACAAGTTGTATAACGAGATTAGTACCGGCCTCAAGAGGGCGCTTCTGTACATAGTGTGATAAGTAAAGCTAATTGCTTATCCTAATCCTTGCTGCCTAAGCATTTCCATTCCCCATGCCCAATGCCAATGCCCAAAAAAACTCTTTCTCAAAGCAGTAGGGATCGCCAGCAACGCGACCCTTGCCTAGATTTCAAAGTAGTTAGCAAGTAATAGCGGATTGCCTGCTGTTTATAGTGTGCCCCACCACATCTACCAATGGCATCATTAATTGACAACTAATAGCTCAAGCGAGATCGCTCTGCTCAAATACATTTGAGATCCGCATTTTTACTTATATCCTTTAAAACTGTTAGAAATTCCTAAGTGTTTACCTCTAGGAACTAGCCGAGTCCACTTCGCATCTCTACGCAATTATACTGAGATAGGCATGGGGATCAAGCTAAAACAAAAGTTCATAAACTTATTTTGCATAGAAGATCACCAATCTGTGTATGAGCCTCTGGATAGATGAGGCTACGGAAGAGGGACTTTTATAGTTAAGTATGTCGAGCTTGTCAGGAAGCGATCGGACAGCTCAACTCAGGAGGAGGATATGCTGAAACAATTAACTGAACTTGCCAATAGCTGGAAACTTACGGTTAATTCAAACCAAGGCTGGACTCGATCCAACACTTCCGCTTTAGGTACAACGGGGAGAAGGGAGTTCTGGTCAAATGCAGGGCAAACAATATACTGGCAGCCCTGTATTGAGTTTGAACCTTAACCTTTGAACGATTTTAATTTTACCGTTCAAAACCTCAAAAAGCAAGACAAATCGCTCAATTTTAAGCTTTGCGATTTTATTTGCTTCTGACGATCGCCCAAACCTGGCTCAACTAGAGTCGGCTTAGCTACTCCCGCCAGGGTTTTCAGGTAAAGGAGTACAACATGATGAAATGCTGCCACTCGGTTGAGTTGACGAACAGGCATCTAAGTTTGAAATTATACACTTTATTTTCAGCACTTTTGGATTAGCGTTGGTTTTTTTGTAAAAACCCCAACCATTTAATTAACGGATTTTAATGAAGAGGCAAGATTAAGATGAATACGCGCAGCAATACTTGTCCTTGTTGTGGAAGCACCCTACTCCGCCACATTCGCTCTCAAGGGATCTACTGGTTTTGTACCTCCTGTCACCAGGAAGTGCCATCCCTGCTTTCCATCAGGACGCTGCATTGTGATACTCTAAAACAGCAGTCGCGTCCGCTGTCGGCGGTAAGTTGATCGGTTTTGTTAGCAGCTGTACTTTACGGTCAAGAAAATTTACGCTTGGAATCTGTGCCCGATCCGATTCCCGGTGCAGGTGAAGTTGTGATTCAAGTTGCGGCGGCAACCACTTGCGGCACTGACCTGAAAGTGTGGCGTCGCGGCGGTCACGCCAGAATGCTGCGACCCCCGACTTTGTTCGGTCATGAGGCATCTGGGCGGATTGTGGCTGTTGGGGAGAATGTTTCGGGTTGGCAGGTGGGCGATCGAGTGGTGGCAAATAATTCTGCCCCTTGCATGAATTGCTTCTTTTGTCAACGTCAAGAATATTCCCTCTGCCCTAACTTAACTTGGAATAACGGCACATTTGCGGAATACTTGAAAATTCCGGCGGCGATCGTACAGCACAACCTCCTGTCCATCCCGGATGACTTGCCCGACGCCCTGGCATCGATGACAGAACCGCTGGCGTGCGTGCTGCATGGGGTAGCCCGTTCCAACGTGAAAGCGGGAGATCGCGTCGTGGTATTGGGAGATGGTGCGATCGGGTTGATGTTCGTAGCGGTTTTGGCGCATGGGGCATGGGGCAGAGAAAATTCTGCTCACCAATCCGCAATCCAAAATCCAGTTGACGTATTTTTATTTGGTGGGAACAACCAAAGGTTAGAGATTGGCAAAAAATTGGGTGCATCCCAAACTTTCAATTATCACCAAATTAGCGACATCCCAGCAGTGGTAAAAGAACTGACAGACGGATGGGGTGCGGATGTGGTGATCGAAGCAACGGGTGTGCCAGCCGTGTGGGAAAGTGCGATCGCAACTGCCCGTCCGGGTGCAACGGTTAACTTATTTGGAGGTTGTCCGCGAGATACAACCATTACAGTAAATACAGAACAACTCCACTACAGCGAACTGACTTTAAAAGGTGTATTTCACAACACGCCAACCTATGTGCGAGAGGCACTTTCCCTGCTCTCGCGTCGCATCATACCGTTTGAATTACTGATTAGCGAACATCGACCCCTGCAAGATTTAGAACAAGTGTTTCGCGATATGCGCGATCGCAAAGCGATTAAAGTAGCGATCGAACCGACAAAATCATGAAGGATGAGGCGCTAAAGATGAAATTGAAATTAATCTTTCTTTTGCCTTTTACCTTTTGCCTTTTTACTTCCAGAGTCAACGCCTTACCCGGTCAAACAACCGACCAAGTTGCCGCCTGGATTAAGGCGCACCCCACCCTGCGACCGAGTAGCGGCGAAACCTTGCTAGTACGCAAAAGCGATACCGCCGCAGTCAGATTTATATTTCAAGCTTCCGTCCTCGCACCGGGTATCGCCACTACTGGGGGAGACCCAGGAGTGATTCGCACCGAACAAATCGATTTATTCGATCTAATCAATGGCGTCACGTTCGATCGTCTCGTCGAATCTTTGCGAACAATTTACGGATTGGGTATTTATCAAGATTATCAAAGAGCGCGAGTAGTCTATGCTTACCCTAATGAAGCGACGGTGAGAGAAGCACGCAATACAGCCGCCCCATTAGAGGAAGCATTGCAAGGAGAACTGCGTTTAGGCGACAGATATGCTTACTGGATAGAAATTGCCAAACCGCGACAGGGTTTTCCCATCACCGGCAAAATTGCCATTTTGCTCAAAAGCGATTTAGACAAGTTGGAATCCGAACTTCGCAATCGATGA
>NZ_JACJPW010000138.1 GCF_014696265.1 Aerosakkonema funiforme FACHB-1375
CGGAGACATTTATTTCGCACAAATTGAGCAGTCCTAATTGCTTCATCAATGGCTTGGTATTGAGTTGTTTTCCCTTGATCTTTAAATTCTAAAACTATCATTTAACTTGGAAAACCTCTACGTCAATTAGTTTAACGCAATTCGAGTCTAAACGGAAATCGAGACGGCGACTAAAGTCGCTTATCGACTTATCCCCATGTCTAAAGCCAGGGGCTTGCGTCTCGCTTTTCGGTCAGGCAAACCGGGTTCCTCCGGATCTTCGCTAGGTAGATCGTACATCGTGGGCAGAGTTTCTCTGGGAGAAAGAGGCGGATCGCTTTGTTCGACGGGATACTTCAACCGAAACATAGGTATAGTCACTTTCCGTGGTAGCGAACGTCTGCAATTTCTAATATAGAAGTCCCAGTCTGCGGTAGCCTAGATTGGGTGACTTTACACGCTCTTTTGACAACACCTCTTTATGTCAGTTTCCGCTCCTACCCGCACAATACGCATCGGTTCGCGCAAAAGCCAACTCGCCCTAGTGCAAACCTACTGGGTGCAAGAACAACTCCAGAAACACTTCCCCGACATCACCTTTGAAGTCCACACTATGAGTACCCAAGGCGACAAAATACTCGATGTCGCCTTAGCCAAAATTGGCGATAAGGGACTCTTTACCAAAGAACTCGAAGTGGGAATGCTCAACAACGAGACAGACTTTGCCGTCCATTCCCTCAAAGACTTACCCACGAATTTGCCAGAAGGTTTGATTTTAGGCTGCGTCACCGAACGGGAAAACCCAGCCGACGCCTTGGTAGTCCACGAAAAGCACAAAGACAAACAAATCGACACCTTGCCAGCAGGTGCAGTAGTGGGAACATCTTCCCTGCGGCGACTGGCGCAACTGCGTCACCACTATCCCCACCTGACATTTAAAGATATTCGGGGTAACTTGAATACGCGACTGGCTAAACTGGATGCAGGTGAATTCGACGCCATTATTTTAGCAGTAGCCGGGTTACAAAGATTGGGAATGAGCGATCGCATTCACCAAGTCATCCCCGCCGAAATTTCCCTCCACGCTGTCGGACAAGGAGCTTTAGGGATCGAATGCCGCGACGGCGACACCGAAGTGCTATCGTTAATCAAAGTATTGGAACACACAGCCACAGCGCAACGCTGCTATGCAGAGCGAGCCTTTTTACGAGAACTGGAAGGCGGCTGTCAAGTACCGATCGGCGTTAACACCCAAATCGAAGGCGACACCCTCACCCTCACAGGTATGGTCGCCAGCTTGGACGGACAGCAATTAATCAAGGATAGCGTTAGCGGAGCTGCGATCGACGCGGCAAAATTAGGTATCGAACTGGCACAGCGCTTGCGGCAACAGGGAGCCCAAACAATTTTAGAGCAAATTTTTGCCGAAGTGAGACAAGAGTAAATTAATATCTTGTGGGGTGGGCAAAGATAATCCCGCCCTGTAACCGTATTAGTTAGGCAAGATGGCCGCTCTTTTTCAGCATAGCAGGCAACTAAAACCTGCTTGCCAAGAAAGCGTGTCATCGATCCCCTGACTCGGTATTATGTAACAAACCATTGCAGGGAACGCGAAAATAAGATGCGGATTCTATTTGTTGCAGCTGAAGCAGCACCCCTGGCTAAAGTAGGCGGCATGGGGGATGTCGTCGGTGCCTTACCCAAAG
Source organism: Aerosakkonema funiforme FACHB-1375 (assembly GCF_014696265.1). Classification (GTDB taxonomy): domain Bacteria; phylum Cyanobacteriota; class Cyanobacteriia; order Cyanobacteriales; family Aerosakkonemataceae; genus Aerosakkonema; species Aerosakkonema funiforme_A. Next base: position 1,686 of record NZ_JACJPW010000138.1, read on the forward strand.
TCCTGAAAAAAATGGGGCATGATGTCCGGATCTTCATGCCCTACTATGGCTTTATGCCCGACAAAATAGACGTACCGAAATCGCCTATTTGGTATGGCACAGCGATGTTACAAAACTTCGCTGTTTACGAGACGGTCTTTCCAAATAGCGATGTACCGTTGTACCTGTTTGGTCATCCCTCCTTCTGGCCGCGCCGCATCTACTACGGAGAAGATGAAGACTGGCGGTTCACCTTATTTGCCAATGGTGCAGCTGAGTTTGCCTGGAACTACTGGAAACCAGATATCATCCACTGTCACGATTGGCACACAGGCATGATTCCGGTGTGGATGCAGGAAGACCCGGAGATCAAGACTATCTTTACAATTCACAACCTAGCTTATCAAGGGCCGTGGCGCTGGCGTTTAGAGCAGATGACTTGGTGCCCTTGGTATATGCAAGGCCATAATACAATGAGCGCGGCCATTCACCATGCCGATCGCGTCAACACCGTTTCCCCCACTTACGCCGATCAGATTAAAACACCAGCCTACGGGGAACAGTTGGAAGGCTTGTTATCCTACGTCAGTGGCAAGTTAAGCGGTATCCTCAACGGCATCGATACCCACATTTACGACCCCGCCACGGACAAACATCTGACCAAAAATTTTACCGCCGATACTCTCGACCAGCGTCGGGCCAACAAGGTCGCCCTTCAAGAAGAATTGGGCTTAGAGGTGAATGCCAACTGCTTTTTGATCGGCTTGATTTCCCGCTTAGTAGAACAGAAGGGGATCGATTTGATCATTCAGGTGCTAGACCGCTTCATGGCCTACACCGATGCACAATTCGTTGTGTTAGGCTTGGGCGATCCCTACTACGAAAACCAAATGTGGCAAATTGCCACTCGTTATCGCGGTCGGATGTCAGCTTATATCCTCCAAAGCGACGCCTTAGCCAGACGCATTTACGCGGGTACGGATGCTTTCCTGATGCCCAGTCGCTTCGAGCCTTGCGGCATCAGTCAAATGATGGCGATGCGCTACGGTTGCGTACCCATTGTCCGTCGTACTGGCGGCTTGGTCGATACCGTCTCCCACCACGACCCCATGAACCATGTAGGTACGGGTTTCTGTTTCGATCGCTATGAACCTCTAGACCTTTATACGTCTATGGTGCGGACTTGGGAGAGCTTCCGATACAAGAAAGATTGGTACGAATTGCAACAGCGGGCGATGAGGATGGACTTCAGCTGGGATAAATCCGCTCAGGAGTATGACAATTTGTACCGTTCTCTTGTTGGCTCCAGCTCGCCCCCAGAGGAACAGCCGCCAGAGCCACAGCAAGAGTTATTAGCAAAAGTATCGACTCCATAATACACACCGCTGACTTTTCCCGTCATCTTTGAGAGATGGCATAGAGTGTAGGGTGTAGGGTGCATTTTTTTCCCTACACCCCAATTAACGTTGCTCTACCTGTGTTGTTTGTTGCCGGGAAAACATGGCATCACCTTGCCTTGCGGCTGCCTGTAAGTAACGTTTTGGGTCTTCAGCTACCCAACCTAAATCGGAGTTATATCTGACTTCAAAATGCAGATGGGGAAGTTCGATGTCGGGAAATCCTGTAGTACCGACGGTTCCCAACTGCATACCTTGTTGAATTGTCTGACCTGCGGACACTGCGATCGTATCTAGGTGCGCGTAACGAGTTTGTTGTCCTTCCTGATGATTTATAACTACTAAGTTGCCGTAATCTCCTCTTTCGCCAGCAAAAGCTACTATACCGTCGCCAGCGGCAAAAACTGGCGTTCCTGGCTCTGCTAGCAAGTCTACACCGCCGTGAAAGACTACTTTACGAGTAATAGGATGAAGATTCCAGCCAAAGGCAAAACCCACTGTTGTTTGTGTGGGTAAAGGATAGCCTTTCAAGGCGCTTTCAAATTCAACATCAGTGCCTTCGGGAGACCAATTTACCCCTGGCAAAAAGACTACTCTGGGATTTTCTTCGCAGCCATTGACTTCGTAGACTACGGCGGGACGGACGTTGTAACCTGCGGCTAAGTCGCGCCAAGTTTTACCTTCAGGAACTTCTAAGGCGATACCGTTGTAAGGAGGAATGATAATTTCGCTGCCAACGCGAGCCTCTCCTTGCCTCAAACTGGGATTCATGCCCATTAGCGTAGCCGGAATGAGGTCGTATTTGCTGGCGATACTTTCGATCGTCTCACCCGCAGCAACTATATGTTTCTTCAAGCGCTCCAACGCTGGCTGAGGGCAATTATCGTTCTTAGCTGCTGGTAATTCCGGATCGGCTTTGGCTCCCCAGACGGTAACAGTCAGCCACAAAAGTGTTGATAGCAATGGAAACCAACGATGAAGAGCCATGAACTCAATTAGTAAAAGAGGGTGCGATCGGTATTTTGTTAAAAAATTTAAACTCTAGCAACTGGCTGTAATTGATGTATTGTCAAGATTTTACACCAAAAACAACAGCCGATTTGTGAAGGTCATCCTGAGAACAGGCTACAGTAGATTTATCGCTTGTGAAACTGTCGTTTAGCCTGACGACCATGAGTTTAACTTTTAAACAACTGACTCTTTATTTAACGTTGCTAAGTATTGGTGGCGGCGCAGGAGTGTTGGGGAGCCGCTATCTCCAAACAGAGAATGGTTTCAAGGAAATCTCTTTGGCATCGCCTCCGCAACAACAGCTTCTCCAGACCCAGGAAAATCCTGCACCGAGAATAGATGGAATTCCCACCGATAACGGTAACTTTATTGCAGAGGCTGTTAAAAAGGTAGGCCCTGCGGTGGTACGCATCGATGCCGCTCGTAGGGTGGAAAGTAGATTGCCCGACGTTTTTCAAAACCCCTTCTTCAGGGGGTTTTTTGGTAATGAAATGCCAACAGCACCGGAAGAACGGGTAGAACGCGGGACTGGTTCTGGATTCATTCTCAGCGATGACGGTCGCTTGATCACTAATGCTCATGTAGTAGCAGGGGCAGATACTGTGAAAGTAACTCTTAAGGACGGTCGCTCGTTGGACGGTCGGGTGATTGGTGTTGACCCGCTTACGGATATAGCGGTTGTGAAGATTCAGGCCAAAAATTTGCCTGCTGTAAGGTTGGGCGATTCTCAAAATCTGGTTCCGGGTCAGTGGGCGATCGCGATCGGCAATCCTCTGGGTTTGGATAATACTGTTACTGTGGGTATTATCAGTGCGATCGGTCGCTCCAGTTCTCAGGTCGGTGTTCCAGATAAGCGCGTTAACTTTATCCAAACCGATGCCGCGATCAACCCCGGTAATTCAGGTGGGCCGCTTTTAAACGATCGCGGCGAAGTGATCGGGATCAATACCGCTATTCGCGCTGGTGCCCAAGGACTGGGATTTGCTATCCCCATTCAAACCGCACAGCGAATCGCCAATCAGCTGTTTGCTAAAGGTCGTGCGGAACATCCTTATTTGGGAATTCAAATGGTAGGTCTTAACCCAGCCGTAAAAGAACAAATCGGTCGAGATACAAATATCAACATTTCTCAAGATAAAGGTGTTTTGATTGTGCGCGTCGTCGAAAATTCACCTGCCGATCGCGCTCTTTTGCGTCAGGGCGATATCATTCAAAAAGTTGCAGGCATACCCGTTAGAGAGCCGTCTGAAGTTCAGCAAATAGTGGAATCCACTACTGTTGGAGGTAATTTAGAACTAGAAATAAACCGCAACGGTCAAATTCAAAAAATTCAAGTTCAGACCGGTGCTTTTCCCACTGAGTAGCCTACAATTATCGACTGCGATTTTAGATTTTCGATTGGCAATGATTCGGTTTTTACCTATTTTTTGCAATCCATCTCGATCTAACTCTCTCAGCCCCATCCCTTTATGGGTGGGGTCAATCTAATATTGGTTGACGCCCAGTCGGTTTTTGGCGTTGCTAAGCTCAAGCCTCAGAATCGCCGGATCTTTCGCTGATACCTGAGTCTCGCGACAGGGACTGAGAACCTAACAAACTTTCCTCTAGCTGCATCCGTTGCTCCATCTGACGGAGGAAATAACCAGTCATCATCGCTGAAGCTAGCAAACCTGCTAAGTTTTCCCGGTCTGTCGTAATCTGAACGTTAAAATGCTCCCCAGGTAACATCCCGACGAGCCCTTGAACGTTGTGAGAAATAATTTGTTTGATTTCTGGACTAACCGCCTTTGCTACACGCGCTAAAACCTCTGGAGGTTGGTGCTGGAGATATGTCAGCAGGGGGTTGGCTTGAGCATCTTCTGTGCCGGAATTTAAATAGTCAGGATTAAAGACCATGAGGCTCCTAAATTTTTGACTTACTTCTAATCTAAACGATCCGGATGTGTTGGCAGCTTTTGGGGGCCAAAACTGGTGCATTTCACAGGGTTACTCCTTTCCCAGCCCAAAATAGGTTTGAGCCAGAGTAACACAAAAGTAGAGGAAGTTAGAGCCAAAAAAGGCTTTTAATCGGTAATTTTACATCGTTAAGCGCCTAATACATCAATTTTCAGTCGAGCCATTCAGTTGCGGCAGCCGATCGATTTGAAAATACTGATGAAATTTCTCCGTTACTTGTAGCCAATAAGACCTCCCATCTGCCTGTCGCCGTTTGCGAATATACCCCAGTTCGACGAGTTCCTGGACTTGCTGATAAGCTCCAGAACCGCGCAGATCGACTAATTCTGTTTGGGATATCGGCCCTTTGAGGGCGATCGCTGCCAGTGTTCGCAAAGCTCCCACCCCTAATTCTGGTGGTATTAAATTTTGCATTAATTCCTGGAAAGTTGTCCGCAGTTGCAAGCTGTAACCCTCTGGAGTTTCCACAACTTCTAAGGCGCTGTCTCGATGAGCGTAGTCAGCGACGAGTTCTAGCAGCGCGTCCTGAGCTTTGGCCTTGCTGCATCCAGCATACTCGGCGATCGCTGCAATGGAAAGAGGCTGTCCTTTTAAGTAGAGAATTGCTTCAATCTTCGTTGCCAAACGATCCGACATAACTATTAAAAATTAAGAATTGCCAATTGCAAATGGGTTAATTTGCGTCTGGGATATTGGGATTGTTTGACCCTTCGTGGAACGATTATAGCACTAATAATGCGCCTTGGTTCTACTCCTGTGCCAAGTTTGTCAATGCAGTATTCGATTAACAACTGAGTGGCGAAAAATCATATTGAGCGCTAAAGATATTTGTTACTTTCTTGAATTCCGATGTCATTATTCTGGATAAAATCTGTCGATATTTGTCTGGCCTGCACGTCTTCAATATTTACACCAAACAAGCTTCTCCAGCTAATAGATCAATTTTAGCAAAGTTTACCTGGAATTTATTTCTCATACATATTCTCTCATCAGTCTATTAATCCATTATTGTAGCTGTCAATTTAAATACGATAGCAAATATATTTTTCTGTTTTCACCTTTTTTACTTTTTAATTTAGTTGTCTTCCGGTAACTGCAACAAAGATATATTTACAATTAGAGGTGCGAACTATCATAGCAGTTTTATCCGCTTGTCTGTCAATATCCATATTTCATAGTTCCAAATTAACAAAAAACTATCCTATCTTAATATTGACATAAATGACTTTTTTTGATATGGAGATAACAAAATAACTTCTACCTAATCAAAGCACAAATCGAGAAGCATAATTTTAGCCGAAATTGGCAATATTAATTTGCGTAACAAAATAGGCTGAGATGATGGCGCGATCGCAAACATTCACTAGCGGTTGAGTTTGCTGTCCGCAAATACCCATAGAAAGATATATTTTGAATAGGCTGTCTGCAAAATTTCAAGCTTTACCGATGAAGTCATATATCGCCGCCGCCATCCAAATGACTAGCGTACCTGACCTGCAAAAAAACCTGGTTCAGGCAGAAGAATTAATTGAACTTGCCAAAGGGCGGGGTGCCGAGTTGGTCTGTTTGCCGGAAAACTTTGCTTTTATGGGCGAAGAGAAAGACAAAATTGCCCAAGCGGAAGTGATTGCCCAGAGTAGCGAAAAATTTCTCAAAACAATGGCGCAACGCTTCCAGGTCACTATCTTGGGCGGTGGCTTTCCTGTTCCCGTCAGTACTGGTAAATTTTACAACACTGCCCTCTTGATCGACCCCAGCGGTCAAGCGCTAGCCCGTTACGAAAAAGTTCACTTATTTGATGTTAACTTACCCGACGGCAACACCTACCGAGAATCTAGCACGGTAATGGCCGGAAACCGCATACCGCCTGTTGCTCCCACCAAAGAGTTGGGAAATTTGGGACTTTCGGTGTGCTACGATGTCCGCTTCCCGGAACTTTACCGTCACCTATCGCAAATGGGAGCCGATGTGCTGTTTGTGCCAGCAGCTTTCACTGCTTATACTGGTAAGGATCACTGGCAAGTATTAATTCAAGCCAGAGCGATCGAAAATACCTGTTACGTCATCGCACCAGCGCAAACTGGGAATCACTACGGTATGCGCCATACCCACGGACACGCCACGATCGTTGACCCTTGGGGTACAATTTTAGCCGATGCTGGGGACAAACCCGGAGTTGCGATCGCAGAAATCAATCCCATTCGCCTCGAACAAGTCCGCCGTCAAATGCCTTCTCTCCAACATCGCGTTTTCTAATCGGAAATTCGGTCTTTTCGGGTCAATTATGCCTACACTCTACCGCTTGCGGGAGTGTAGGTAGTTTACTCATTACTCATCACTAACTCAATCAATTGTTCCACCCTCACTTCCAATTCCGCTTTGTAAGCTAATTCCTCGATCCATAGTTTTGGGATAGACTCATACCCAAACTTAGCGCCCAACATTGCACCAGCTACAGCAGCATTTGTATCTGCATCTCCACCTTCATGTATAATTTGCAACACCCCATCGGCGTAAGATGGAGCGTTTTGCAACGCCCAAAATCCCGCACTCATGGTTTTGAGAGTATATCCCATACTCCTTTCATCTCCCAGTTGTAAAGCTTCTATGGATGTTGCTTTCGATCTCTCAAAATATTCCCATATTTCTGAATGGTATTGGGCTACTTCTGCTGCAATTTCTGCGACTAAATTTTCAATATTTGTTACCCCTCTCAATAAAGCGCTAATTGTCAGAGAAACCGCCACGCAAGAAGCCACGCAGCGCGGATCGTAGTGAGTTATTTGGCAAACTTTGCTAGCATTCTCTCTCACTTTTTCAGGAAACAGATACTCCCATACACCCAAAATAGAAGTTCGCATCACCCCACCGTTAGCAGCTGCTTCCTTACCATAACTTTCCCAAAAATGTTGAGCAGCTACATAATAGTTATTCTCAAAATCAGGCTGGAAAAAGTCAATTGCAGATAAATAACGAGAAAAAAGAACGCAGTGTGTTGAATAACCCAATCCAGGATTGCCAGCAGATGCCCACTGATAAAATCTTATGCCAATATCCCACAAATTTAAACGCTGTTGTGCCAGCAAACTATCGAGAATGCAAAGCATCATATCGGTGTCATCAGTCCAATCACCGTACACCCAGCAGGAACGATGGCGATCGCGTACAATTTGGCTATAATTTTGCAATCCATCCGGGTAATATATCGATACTTGCGATTTTAATAATCCTTCAGCGCCTAAGCCTAAAGCATCGCCAACTGCTTGTCCGTAAATAACACCGCGAATTTTGTCAGCTAAATTGGTATTCTTAATTTTATTTGAGTTATTTTTCCTGCTTTCAGTTTCACCTGAACGCACTTTTTCCCGAATCCTTTCCAGAATAGCTCTGATATAAATGGTACCGTTTTCATCAGGTTCAACGCCATAGCGTTGCCAGTAATTTCGTTCAGCCCACAAGCAAGTTCGCAGTTCGGACAAACTAGAAGGTAAAATATTGTTATTACCATAATATTGCTTACTTTGCTTGCCAAAGAAAATCGCTTTTTCTAAATTATCCCAATCATTTATTACATTATAAGTTAAAGCAAATTCCCAAAAATTTTCCCAAGCAGCATCGACAGCAGGAATAAGTAATTCTGTTAAATCTGCATTAGCAATAGGTTGAAGAAAAATTTTTATCGTGTTTACCCAGTCAGTCCCAATCCAATCTAAATCTCGGCTGGGAAACACCCGTTTGTAGAGACGATCGCTAAAACCCAGCGCTACTTCCATTCCGCCAGCTTCAGCATAGTTAGAAGAGTGAATAATCACCGGACATTGAACTTTCGCTGCTACCAAATAATCGACCACATCTCTACCAGTTCCGGGATCGAAGATTTCTCCATCCCGCCAATAACTGCTTCCCAAATCGCGATCTAAACTAATCAAAGCGCAGAATTGCAAGCACTCTTTCAGCCATGCGATCGCATCTGGGGCGTTATCAAAAAATATCGCCGACCGGGTAGAAAAAAATTCGCCCAGATATCGCTTCATTTCCGCTTTTCGTTCTAAGTTATCTTCTAAAATCGTAATGTACGATCGGCTTAGTGGCGACATATAAAGAGATAGCCAAAATAAAAAGGAGAGGAAAACTTAATTTGTTTCCCTCTCCCTAGTTATACCAGAGGCAAATTTAATTAGACAGATACAGCTGCCTTAGTCACAACATTCAATTCGCCCTTAGCGTATTTAGCAGCATAGTCATCCAAAGAGACTTGCTTGATCTTGGTAGCATTGCCAGAAGTACCGAAAGCTTGGTAACGCTCAGCACAAACTTTCTGCATATACTTAATCGAAGGCTTCAGGAAGTGACGGGGGTCAAATTCCTTGGCATCTTTCGCCAAAGCTTCGCGCACGGCTGCCGTGATTGCCAAACGGTTGTCGGTATCAATATTTACCTTGCGAACACCGCTCTTGATACCTTTTTGGATTTCTTCCAGAGGTACACCGTAGGTTTCGGGGATAGCACCACCGTATTGGTTGATCAGAGCGATCAAATCTTCTGGCACGGAGGAGGAACCGTGCATTACCAGGTGGGTGTTAGGCAGACGACGGTGAATTTCTTCGATGCGGCTGATAGCCAAGATTTCGCCAGTTGGCTTGCGGGTGAACTTGTAAGCGCCGTGGCTGGTGCCAATTGCTACTGCCAGAGCATCAACTTGAGTTTGTTCTACGAAGTCAACTGCTTGGTCGGGGTCGGTCAGCAGTTGGGAGTGATCCAGCTTTCCTTCAAAGCCGTGACCGTCTTCCGCTTCACCCATACCGGTTTCCAGAGAACCCAAGCAACCCAGTTCGCCTTCTACGCTAGCACCGATCGCGTGAGCAACCTTCACCACTTCGCGGGTAACGCTGACGTTGTACTCGTAGCTGGCTGGAGTCTTCGCATCGGCTTCCAAGGAGCCGTCCATCATCACGCTGGTGAAACCGTTCTTGATGGCAGAGTAGCAGGTGGCTGGTTCGTTGCCATGATCTTGGTGCATGACAATGGGGATGTGGGGATAGGTTTCCACAGCCGCTAAAATCAGATGGCGCAGGAAGTTTTCGCCAGCATATTTGCGAGCGCCGCGAGAAGCTTGCAAAATCACGGGGCTATTCGTCTCTTGAGCAGCCTGCATGATGGCTTGGATCTGCTCCATGTTGTTGACGTTGTAAGCTGGAATACCGTATCCGTTCTCAGCCGCGTGATCCAACAGCAGCCGCATAGGTACAAGCGCCATAAATCATCCTCCTAAACGTTAGTCGTCAGCTAGTTAGTTTCAGACCAGCGGAATTATTACAATAATCTTAAGATACTTTACAACTTCTCGGAACATATATCTACAGATTGAGTTATTAAAGTTCGCGACTACTTTGTATAAGAATGTTTAATATAAAAAAATGGGTCGCCCGGGATTCGAACCCGGAACTAATCGGTTAAAAGCCGAGTACTCTACCGTTGAGTTAGCGACCCGAATTATTTTTTTTGACAACGTTGACTAATGTAGCACAAACAAAAAGAAATAGTCAAGCTGTTTGTCGAAAAGAAATGGGAAGCAGGCCGAGGGGCCAACGAGAATATATTTAGAAAAAGCTTGCCGTCAAACTAACAAGCGTTTCAAAAGTTGCTTCCGGTTCTACATGAATCAAATTTTCACCAGTATTGAGCGCGTTACGAGGGGCGCTCCAAGGTTCCAGGCAGTAGTAATCTTTACCTTTTACAGTCCAGAATACCAGGGTAGAATAGGCTTCATCGTAACTGAGGGATAGCCGGAGGTTGCGACTGGTGTCAGTAACGCTGGCGAATGGACTTCTGACATCCCGGAATGCCACATCGATTTCATCGGTGTCGAAGTCAAAGCTACCCGTAAAGGGATGGATTGTCTTGTTTCGTTGATCTTGGTACTCGGTGGCGGGAATCCTGAACTGCAACTGCGTCTTGTCAAACGTATAAAAATAAGGATGCAGACCCGTGGAAAACGACATCTGCTCGTCAGATAAATTGGTATAACATTGGCGAATTTGCAGCGTGTTGCCCCTAATCTGGTAAGTAAAGCTGAGTTTGAAGTCAAACGGGTATACTTTCCGAGTTACATCGTCACTTTCCAAAACCAGGGTAATGCTCACTTGGTCTTGCGTGACTTGATTGGCCACTTCCCAGGGGAGGTCGCGAGCAAAGCCGTGTTGTTTGAGGGTGTATTGCTTCTCTTTATGGGTGTAAGTATTGTCGGGTAAATTACCGCAGATGGGAAACAGGATCGGAATTCCACCTCTAACGCTCAAGTTTGGATCGGCAAATCGCTCTGCATCCAGGTAGAGGATTTCTTGACCTTGGATACGCCATCTGGTAATGATACCCCCTCGCTCTGGAACGACTTCTAGCTCGGATTGAGATGAAAGGTCGGAGAGGATGTAGGTTTTGTATTGCTGCTCTTTGACTGCGATCGCCAACACTGGTGCTGTTCCTGCTGGAAATAGATGTGGTAATCCCACTACTTTACAGGCGATCGGTCGCCGCTTAAAGTAGTCGCTGCCACGCTTGTCCCAAAAGTGCGATCGTCTGCAACACTAGAAATATGCAGCATTTGCCTATTGCCTGCATATTTCCTTTCGGGTTCCGTGTGTCCTTCAGGCAGCACCAGATGCCAAAATTTCCCGATCTTTACAGAATTTTTGCACATACACCCCCCTTTTCTTTACACATTTTTTACAGTTCCCCCTATAAGCTATTACATAAGTCCGATGTCTCTGTTGCGATCTTACGGCTGCAATACTCAGCAGTACTTGACTTTCTGCGGCCAAAATCACATATTTTGCGACTCAGTGACCAAAATCACAGTACAATAGGGCAAAATATCACAAGCAGCTGCGGGTCTCCATCATTTACTTAATCAGAGAGATGTTTGACACTTATAGTAACGATTAACGCATCAAGGATTCTCTGAGACGTTATGATTCGCTCACTGGTAAAATCTGCTTTTCAAACAGGGTGTTTAAGTGTTGCTTCTGAAGGTCTGATTGGCCAGGTACTGGCCAATAAGGGCTACCAGTCAGCTGATTTAGACGCCGTAGTGACCTTATACAAGGCTCTCAACTCCGGTCAGATTGAAAGAGAGGCGCGGGGGGACGTAACGCGAAGCCTAGCCGAGTACGCCCAAATTTATCCGATCCCTATCCACTCGACGCCAATAGCTTGCTAAGACAATTTTTCTACAGCTAAATATATAACTGCGACATTGAGCTCGGTCTAGTTTGTGTCGGCAACTAACGGCGAAGCCCTTTTCAAGGGACTTTGCCGTTATATTGTTTTGGAAGTGCCCGCTCTTGAGTTCTGTCAGTTGAGTATGGTGTAAATTAAGACAAAAAAATAGAGTATGCCAGTTCGCAGACTTGCCCTTAAGATTATAGAATCGATATAGGAATACCCATAGCTTTGACAAGGTAGGCAAAATAAAAAAAGCAAAATTTTTAGATTTTACCTGACTCAAAGCTGGGAATTCAGATGAAAGCGTCCCGCTTGTGTTACGATACCCGCAGACAAGTTCTAAACTGGATTTCAGCAATGGGCTGCTAGACGCTGCTCCAAAAGCAATTATACTCTTTCCGAGTAAGCGTGAATCCAGGGTAAGCAATTTGCGAGTGCGATCACCGTAGTGCGATAACCTAACCTGTGTTTACGGCAGGCTGCGCCAACGGAAAATCTCCTTTCTGTAGGAGGTAAAAGGTTAAAAGTTAAAAGTGAAGAATCTAGGAGCCAGAATCGATCTACCATAATTGCACCGAAATCCGTATAATATTACGAACAAAAACCCGTTTCTGACTCCAGATGACTGCTTTTTTAGTTTTTAGACTAGCATTGGTACGGCATTAAATTGGCACGACCTAAGAATTATATTTGCTGGAGCTATCGCGGTCACTTTTGGCTGCGAAGCACTGAGGAAGCCAGTTTTTCCGGTAACGCTAAGTTCTTTTAGCGTAAATTTTGCCCAACTATAATTTTTAATTTAGTTGGGGTACGTTCAAGAATTCCCTGTTCAGGAGAAACAATACATGCTACACCGCAAGATCTATCAACTCTGTTGCGATGGTCGAGAAGTCTGTGTTTTCTTGCGGGACCAGCAACGTTGGATAGAACGCGCTCGCATCATCGATATTGAAGGAGATTTAGTTACATTACGTTATGAAACAGAAGAAGATGATGAAATTTCTTCTTGGGAAGAGATGGTGCGCCTAGAAAGCATTGGTGCTGTCAGTCAGAAATTAGCATCAGTACCGAGAGGTAATGTAGAACCGTTGGTTTCAGATGATTGTCCCGAAGCCGAACAAATTCGCAATCATTACCCAGACTCCAATTTAGATTAATCTAATTAGGGGCTGTTTGGACTTTAATCAATTCAGTTTTAGCCCAGCATTTAATGCCCAGCGCTGGGCTAAATTTTTGTCATTTTTAAATAAATCTCAACTAAGGGATTTGAGATCGTTTATTTTTTATTTTCCTCATCTTCCCGATAAGATCGCGGGGGTACAGCACCGGGTTCAAAAACAGGACAGTAACCATCTGGCGTTACCTTGAAGCCAAACAGGGGCGATGCTTGGTTCCAACAGCGCTGTCCTCGCTGGTGTCGGCAGTTACCGCAGCAGGCTAAGTCAGTCGGGATGCGATCGCTTCCTTGGGTAAGTAACTCCCGTTGGGATAAACCTCGCAATACCAGTTCCTCACCCTGCCAACGAGCTTCAACCAAACCTGTATCGGCAAAGTTTTGCCAGCGAGGGTCACCAGTAATGGTATCGGGAAGCGCAATTGTCACTACAGTCCCCAGCTCGGTCAATTCCCCTTCATAGTTAGTTTCCGGTGCAGCGGGTTGCAGAAATGTATCGCCAATAGGCAGTTCTACCAGCGTTCCTGCTGATGGACAATGCAAATGGTAGCGGTTGTGCAGTTCCTCCAAATTAGTCAAATCTGCTAAATATGTAGGCGAACCGTGGACAAATACTATGTGCTGCGGACGTAGGTTATGAATCAGTTGCGTAGTGCCGGGGCCATCGCAATGCTGAGCCAATAAATAGGTTTCGACGTTAATAAGTGCTGGGGATGAGCTACCTTGGTGCTTACCCCCACTGCTGGATACTTCGGGAAAAGAACCAAAGTCAGGAATGATAACTTGGAACTCAGAACTGATGGAACGCCCCGGTCGCTGAGGCAGTAATATTAGCCAAGAACCGCTATCTGGATGGCAATAATCGCTCAAATCGCCGATTTCGTCCGTGAAAACAATGCAAGGAGACTTGCCGATCGCGCGACGCTGTTCAGGTTGTAGCCGACGCACGCGGGGACGGACTCGTTCGTCCCAAAACAAAGGTTGATGTCGGGAAAAATTCTGTACTGATGCGGGTAGATAAGGTAGGAGATTGAGATAAGCATCGCAACCTGTAGCAACATTGCCATCTACCCAGATATCCAAGTCGCGACCTGTAAAGAGATGATGACTGCGAAGCAGCATGAGGATTTCCTGACCCAGGCCCAAAGTAGGCACAGGTAGCAGGACAGATTGACCCATTGCGATCGCTCGACTAATGCGCTCGGAGAGCTGGTTTTCTTGCTGCCGCCGATGGGGATGACGAGCAGTGCCGTAGGTGCCTTCCAGAATCAGTACATCCGGCTCTATTCCCCGCAAGGAATCTAGAGGCAATCCCTCTACCAGTCGCGAGTTGGACAGGAAAAAGTCACCCGTATATATGAGCGTGTAGGTACGGCGAGGAGTGGTGTAGGTCAGCCGGATGGTAGCCGCTCCTGGCAGATGGCCTGCGGGAAACAATTCGGCACACAGACCGTCTTGGAACTCCACTGGCGATCGCCACGGCAAAGCTTGACAAAATTGCGGGATGTTTTGGGGTTTTACCTCTGGCCAATTCAGCGGCAACAACTGAGCTGTCACCTCGCTGGCATAGATTGGCAGTTGAGGAAAAGCCTTATGCAGCGCCAGAAAACCTCTGGCGTGGTCTGGGTGAGCGTGGCTGCACAGCACTAAGTCTGCTGGCAGTGCTTGCTTTGAATTTGTTTGTAGCGGGGTAATGTTATCCATACCGCAGTCGAGCATGATGCGATATGGCCCCATCCGCACGAGCAGACAGACGCCTTCGTCCTCATGATTAACGCTGTAGGGTAAGCATTCTAGGTCGATCACGATGCTCCCTTGAAAACAGTTTTGAGTGTTGAGTTTTAAGTTTTGAGTTAAAGAAGTTGGCGACTCAAAACTCAAAACTCAAAATTCATAACTTTCGCTTAGTGGGCTGAACCGTTACCGTGATAGTTGTCTGAATCGTAAAATCCATTTTTGGTGCCGAAGAACAAGCTCGCCACGATAAAGACAATAGTCAACCCCATTAAAATTAGTTTGATGTCCATCGATATGAAACCTCAAATTGGATGACGGCGGTGGGTGAAATTTTAGCAAATACTGTATGGAACAACAACTGGCTGGCGTCGGGCGTCGGGCGTCGGGGTTAGGGGTTAGGGAAGAGGGAACAGGGAGAGCGGAGGAGCTTATGGAGAGGGAAGAGGAGGACTTTTAGCTTTTGACTTTTGACTTTTGACTTTTGACTTCCCTTGGCTCCTGCACTGGGATTGTGCAATTAATCTTCTGGGAGTAGCATATACTTACTGGCGTCGTCAGCTCAGAGTCGATACCAGTGTTGAATTCAGTGAATCAGTTTCATGGACCCAAGTCCATCCAGTCACAGTATTACGCTCCTCTAGCCTGGTGAGCCAGTCTCCCTGGATAGGGGAGATTGGGAGGTTTTATGCTCACTCAGGAAGGACGTGTTGCACTATCGGATATTGCCGATTTAAATCAACTCAAGTTTGAACTAAATCGCATACCGGCTGTTGATGTAGGAGATTACATTGCAGAACTGCTACCAGAACGGCGAGCGATCGCATTTCGTCTGCTCAAAAAAGACCACGCGATCGATGTCTTTGAATATCTACCGCCAGAAGTGCAGGAAGAACTGATTAATTCCCTGCACAACGCCCATGTTTGTCAAATTGTGGGTTCAATGCGACCGGATGACCGGGCAGAATTATTTGACGAACTGCCAGCTGGGGTAGTAAAGCGGCTGGTACAGCAACTGAACGCGGAAGAAAGACGGGCGACGGCGACAATTCTGGGGTATCCGGAAGGAACTGCCGGTCGGGTGATGACGACGGAATACGTCCGGTTGCGGGAGGGATTGACGGTTGGGGAAGCCCTCCACAAAATTCGTTTGAGCGATGAAGATAAGGAAACAATATACTACGCTTACGTCACGGATGACAACCGCAAATTGCTGAAGGTGGTTTCGCTGCGGCAGTTGCTGTTTACGTTTCCGGATGTATTGGTAGGCGATATTGCTAGCGATCGCGTCGTCAGAGTCCGCACGGATACACCGCAGGAAGAAGTAGCGCAACTGATGAAGCGTTATGACTTGATCGCCGCGCCGGTGGTCGATCGGGAAGATAGATTGGTCGGAATTGTCACCATTGATGATGTTGTAGACATTTTAGAAGAAGAAGCAACTGAGGATATTCAGAAACTGGCGGGGGTCAGCGGCGGTGACGAAGCGGCGTGGTCTCCTCCGCTGGTGACCCTTCGCAAGCGTCTGCCGTGGCTGCTGATCAATATCGGTCTGTATATTGCCGCCGCAAGTGCGATCGCGCCTTTCCAACACGTTATTTCATCTGTTACCGTCTTGGCAGTAATTATGCCGATTTTGGCAAACAGCAGCGGCAATGTGGGCTTTCAGGTTTTATCGGTGACAGTACGAGGACTTGGTGTGGGTGAAATTACTCCCCAAGATACTCTGGCTATTTTGCGGAAGGAAATTTTGGCAGCATTGGGTACTGCGATAGCATTGGCGCTTTCTTTAGGTACTCTTTCGTTGATTTGGTCTCCCCCTCATCAGCGATGGGTATCCTCGATCGCCGGACTGGTCATGGCTATTAACGTGTTGATCGCTGCCACCTTGGGAACGCTGTTGCCAATGGGATTGAAGCGATTGAATCTCGACCCTGCTTTGATCAGTGGGCCATTGCTTACTACGTCGCTGGATACGATCGGATTCTTAACTTTTCTAACCTTAATTTCATCAGCTTTGAAATTTTTTAATGGCTAGATTTTTAATTGCTAGCAGCTAATGGCTAATTATTACAGTTGATTGTTTATTTTTGATGTTATAAATGTACACTATGAACTGGTAAACGATCGCCATTAGCTATTCTGGATTCAGGGCTATGTTAATGAGTTTAAATAATTCCTTAGCTGTGTATGGTTTCGGTAAAAACCCTTTGACGCTGGTGCCTGTAATGGCGGTGAGCGTTTCGTTAGACGCGAGTCCGCTCATAACGATAATTTTGACAGCCGGGTTGATTTTTTGCAATGTTCTGATCGTTGTTAAACCATCCATATTTGGCATCATCATATCTAACAATACCAAAGCAATCTCGTGTTTGTTCTGTACGTAAAGCGCGATACCTTCTATGCCATCAGCGGCAAAAATAACCTTGTAGCCGGATGTCTCCAGAGAGATTTTAGCGACCTCGCGAATCGCAGCTTCATCTTCAACAATCAGAATTAATTCTCCATTTCCTCTCATAATTTCCAACTCTTCCACTGGCTGGGTTTGATTTTCAAAAGCTGCGGGTAAGTACACATTAAATCTAGTTCCATTTCCTACCTCGCTGTAGACATTCATAAAACCGCCGTGGCTTTTGATAATACCTCTTACCGTAGATAAACCAAGCCCCGTACCTTTGCCAAATTCTTTAGTAGTAAAAAACGGCTCAAAAATTCTATCTACTATTTCTGCTGGCATACCCGTTCCCGTATCGGAGACGGTAATTGCAACGTAGTGTCCAACGGAGGCGTCAATGTTCATCGCGGCATAATTTCGATCGATGTAGCGATTTTCGGCAATCATACTCAACCTTCCGCCATTCGGCATGGCATCGCGGGCATTTACGCAAAGGTTCATCAGCACCTGATGCAGTTGTGTGGCATCTCCAGATATTGCCCAAAGGTCTTGCGGTACATCAGTGTTAATTTCAATCGATTTGGGAAATGTTTGTTTGAGAATTTGGCTAATTTCTGATATTAGATAATTTACTTGCAAAAATGTGCGATCGCCATCAATGCCTCGCGCAAACGACAAAACTTGTTTTACCAACTCAGCACCCCGTTTGGCTGTTGCTTCTAATACAGGTAAGTAGTCGGACAAAAGTAATCGACACTGTATGAACTTTTGTTAAGGCACTTGCAGGAGTGCGAGCGTGCATCGTCACGATTAGTACAAATGAACTCCATAAACGA
>NZ_JACJPW010000139.1 GCF_014696265.1 Aerosakkonema funiforme FACHB-1375
GGCTATTAGAAAAAGTCAAAATTTTTCCTCTTTCCTCTTTCCTTTTCCCTCTCCTCTCTCTTCTCTCACCCTCCTCCCTCTTCCCTCCTCCCTCCTCCCTCTTCCCTCTTCCCCTAGCCCCTAACCCCTAGCCCCTAGCCCCTACTTGAGTTGCGAAATTAGAAATATCTTGTTACACTAATTCGCCAAAATGACAGCAATATCTTCAGTCTAAGGAAGACAAATCTTGTGAATGCAGCTCAAAAAGCCACCAACATTGAACTCGCCACTAAGATTGCTGCCGTGGTTAACTTGTTTAAGTCGAAGTTTCCCGACGCTAAGGCAGATTTAAAACCCTGGCACAACGATCCCGATACCAGGGAGTTAGTCGATCCCGATTCGATCGATATCGGTTTTCATTTTCCTGGCTGGAGCAGACGATCGCAATGTCGCAGCATTTTGGTGCAAATTCGTTTTTACGAAGATCCTGTTGAAGCCTATCGTCGGGTGATTGGCGTCGAAATAGCTGGATTTAACCATGAAGGATTGGCTTGGCGTCTCTCTACTGTGGAAAATTGGAGTATAGTCGGTGATTCTATACCGATTACGGAGGTGGCAGAAAAGTTAAAAGATTTTTGCAGACAAGTTTTTGAATTATTTAACAGTTAACTCGTATACCGTTTGGCGTTACAGTTGCTCTCAAATTGGTGGGCAATGCCCACCCTACGCATTAATTAGCGCAATTTCCGGTGGAACTGCAACCGATCGGATAGGCAGATTGATATGTTGTGCCGCGTTTGCCGAATAAAGTATAGCGATTGTCGCGGATTTGTTCGTAAATGCGATCGCCCGCCCACTTGACCCCAGGCAAAGCTCGATATGCTTCCACAAAAATGCTTCCCATTGGCAATAAGCGCCCAATTTCTTCAGCAGCAGCACTACCTTGCCAGCGTTTTTCCGGTGCATCTGCGTCTAGCAAAATCATCCCCATTTCGCAATCTTTGGAAGTAATCCCAAATCGATTCAGACTTTCCGTATCCTGCATCGGCGTATACTTAAACATTTTGCCGTTGTCTAAGCTTTCTAGCAGTTGCACTAGGGTAACGCAAAGATTGCAGTTGCCGTCGTAAATGACATTGTAATTCATACCAATAACTGCTTTACTAAAAAACTATGCCGAACGTATGTCTTTTTAAGATTTTAGCATTAGTCATCGGTCATTCGTTTAAACCCAATGACCGATGACAATCTAATCAACAAACTGTACGACAGCGTATGGACGCAAACCCAATATTTTTTCTTCTTTTATTCCCGCGCCAAAACCATCTGGTATGTTTGTGATATCGATAGTAAAATAAACATTTCGATTTTGAAATCGAAATTTGTAACTAGCATCTAAACTGTTCGGGTCAGTGGTAAAATTAGCTTGTCCGACACAAGAGGTATAGGGCGATCGCAGTGGCGCTTGATATTCTACAAACCTAAAGCGCTTCGTCGCTACCTTGGCTGGCCCTGCTATAGGTAAAGTGTCAGCAATTACAATATTTTCAATATTATATATTTCCTGCATATAAGCAAAAGAGATAATCCAAATCCCCACATTTTTGGGGCAGTTACCCGCTTGGCTTATAACATTCAACACTTTATTTGGTGTAGGGTTTGACCGAACTTCCGTTATTGATTGTGCTTGAGTATGAAGACTGCTTATCGATACCAATAGAAACAAAATAATTCCCAATATTTTAGCAAGTTTATCTGTATATTTCATTTTGGTTCAACCGGAATAGCTTTTTCTTGCCATCTTACAGCAGGAAGGGAAGACAGAACATTTTTATATGTAATTTCAGATAAGTTAGTACTATAATCTGGCCCCAACTGCACGCGAAAAGTCACATTTTTGTTTTGAAATTGGAAAGTATAGTATGCTCTTTCATCAATAATATCAGAAATAGCGTCGCCGACACAGGAAGCAAAGTTACTTTTTAACGGCGCTGTGAATTCCGCAGATTTGTGGTTCGATCGCAGCAAACGGGCAGCACCTGCGATCGCCGAAATATCTGCAATCACAGTATATACTTGATTGCCTTGATATTCACCAACCAAAGTCCAAAGTTTTAACGCATTGGGGCAGTTTCCCGTCCGACGCCTTATCTTGAAAGTAGTATCCGGTGGATAGGGCGGTATAGTAGGCGGCGGGAGAGTCTGGCAAGACGCTTCTATTACCGCCAGCAACACCCATAGATAAGCCAAAAATATTCTAGTTACCAACAATTTTTTCATAAAAAATCAATCCAAATATTCGAGATTTTTGTACATAATTGATGCTTGATAGGAATGAAATATCTGCACAGCTTCGCTAATCAATAGACATCTCCAAAAATTCTTGTGGGGTAGGCATCCTGCCTGCCTTTAAGATTGTTTTGGAGAAAATCTCTAATCTCGATCTCTGTCCGCACAAAGTATATTAATTAGTCTGCGATCGCCCATCTGATCGCCGGACGCGAAGACACTACATTTTTGTAGCTAATTTCGGAAGGATTGCTGGGCGTATCAGGTGGCAACTGAACGCGAAAAGTAACATTTCTATTTCGGAATTGGAAACTGTAAAGATTCTCTGTCTCTTCCTTAGATGTAGCTTGACCGACGCAAGAGGCAAAGTTGCTTTTTAACGGCGCTGTGAATTCTGCTAACTTTTTAGTCGATCGCACCAAACGGGCAGCACCTGCGATCGCAACTGTATCCGCAATGACAGTAAATTCACCGCCGCCTTCGTATTGGCGAAGCGAAGTCCAAAGCTTGACGTTACTCGGACAATTACCCGACTGGCGCGTCACACCGAACACTGTATTGGGTGGAGTGCGGGGGACAGAAGGAGGTCTTTGGTTTTGCGTCATTGCCGGTGCAGCAACAAGAATTGTTGACAATATGCCAAAGGTTACTGTTATTTGAGCTACATTCTTCATAATTTTTCCCGAATTTTGGATAAACAGGCTTACAGAGACGATCGCAATGCACCTAAAGTTTCATACATCTCCAGTAAGGTGTTTTCAGCTACAAACCTAAAAGCAACAGCAGTCGATAATAAATATTTGCTTAAAAAGCAGCTGCTCTCTTCTCCTATTTTTACCAACATGAAACCCCGAATCATCGTCTGCGGCTTGGGTTCTACTGGTTATAAAATATTCTCATTGCTGAGGCAACAAGGAGCGTATGTTATTGGCATCCACGATCGGCCCATCCCTGGAGAAGATCGCGATGTTGTCGTCGGAGATCTCAAGGCAGCTTCCACGTTAAAAACAGCCGGAATTTACGAAGCACATACTTTAGTTCTGGCAGGAAACGACGAAGCGCTAAATTTGGCAATCCTTACCCAAGCGCGAGTTCTCAATCCTCGCATTCGCGTGATCAACCGCTTGTTCAATACTAGCTTGGGCGATCGACTCGATAAAATCCTCGCCGATCACGTTAGCATGAGCGTTGCCGCCTTAGCAGCGCCGACTTTTGCTTTTGCTGCCTTGGGAAATAAAGCGATCGGACAATTGCGGCTGTTTAACCAAACTTGGCCCATTCACGAAGAATACATTCACGAACACCACCCCTGGAAAAATCGCCGACTCAGCGAACTGTGGGAGGATCGTTCCCGAATGCTGATTTACTATCTGCCACTCAAAGGTCAGATCGATTTGGTTTCTGCCGTCATCTGCGGACAGCAACTGCAAGAAGGCGATCGACTCATCATCGGCAGCAAACCTAGCATCCGCAACCATCGTCAATCTTGGCTTCAGAAACTGCTCAAAGTAGTCACTAATTTGCGACAATTTAAGCAACACGCTCAAGCTCTAGCTGTAATAACTATTGTACTTTTTGCCACAATTTTTATCTCCACACTCACCTATATTTTGACCGATCTGCAAACACCTTTTATCGATGCCCTCTATTTTTCCGTTGGCATGATTAGCGGTGCTGGGGGTAACGAAAAAGTAGCAGAAAATGCCCCAGAAAGCATCAAACTATTTACAGTATTCATGATGCTGCTGGGGGCAGCAACCCTGGGGATTTTCTACGCACTGCTTACCGATTTCGTCTTAGGAACCCGCTTCAAACAATTTTGGGACGCCGCACGGATTCCCCATAAAAACCACTACATTATCTGCGGACTCGGCGGCATCGGCGTGCAAATAGTCAATCAACTCCACAATCACGGGCATGAAGTAGTCGTCATCGAAAAAGATCCCAACAATCGTTTTTTCAACTCAGTTCGTTCTTTAGGCATACCCGTAATTTTGGGAGATGCCAGTTTATCTGACAACCTCAAAACTGCCAACCTGGAAAAAGCAGACGCCCTCTTGGCAGTTACCAGCAACGATATGGCAAATTTAGAAATTGCCCTAACCGCCAAAGGAATGGCACCTAAATTGCCAGTCATAGTGCGAAATCAAGAACCACAATTTGCTAGCACCATACAAGAGGTATTTGAATTTGAAGAAGTCTTGAGTCCCAGCGAATTAGCTGCACCCGCATTCGCAGCGGCAGCTTTGGGAGGACGTATTTTAGGTAATGGTATCACCGCCGATACCCTGTGGGTTGCCTTAGCAACAATGATTACTTCCGGGCATCCTTTTTGCGGCAAGCGAGTCAAAGATGCGGCAATGGATGCTGACTTCGTACCTTTGTATATCGAAACAAAATCCCAAACCATTCATGGCTGGGATTTATTGGAAACTGCATTAGGTGCTGGTGATATTTTATATCTCACCATGCCTGCAACGGGGTTGGATCGGCTGTGGCGCGTTCCTTCTCAGGTTCTCGCTAACTCAGATCGGGCGATCTCCACATAAGTTATAGCTAAGGTGACTGCTTAAAGTGTAAAATTTGAGACAAAATTCGTACAGTCGATTTCTCTTCAAATAAGTGTTGCCTTACAGAAAATTTTGCTTGTGGGGACTTGTGGCGCTGGGCTATGTGCTAGTTAGTCCCTCAGTTTTCGCTAAAACCCTGCGGGTGGGAACCAATCCCTTACCGCCTCTTGTGTTCGTCAAATCGACTCAGGAACAACCTGTCGGCTACAGTATCGAACTGTGGGATAAAGTTGCGCGGCAGCTTAAAGTGGAGTACGAATTCGTTGTGTTTGATTCTACAGCAGAACTTCTCGAAGCTGTTAAACTCGGTAACGTTGATGTTGGGATTAGTGGCATTACTATTACCTCCGATCGAGAGCAGTATTTAGACTTTTCCCAAAGTTATTACGAAACCGGACTGCAAATCTTGATCTTAGACCAACCTAAACATCCCATCCTGGCTTTTTTTCAATATTTTATATCTTGGACGACGCTGCAAGCTCTGGGTGTTTTATTGGTTGTATCTCTAGCAATAGCCCACTTAGTTTGGTTTTTTGAACATCGTTCCAATCCTCAAATGTTTGCGAAGAGTTATCTATTAGGAATTTGGGAAGCCTTCTGGTGGGCTATAGTAACAGCAGCAACAGTTGGATATGGTGACAGGGTTCCTAAAGGATTTATCGGCAGGTTAATTGCGCTGTTTTGGATGCTCTTTGGTATATTCATATTTGCCTATTTCACCGCTTCAATTACAGCTAATAAGATACAAGAGCAAATTTCTGGCCCCAAAGACTTGGATGGCAAACGAGTTGCAGTTATCGGTGGCACTACCTCTGCTAGTTATATGCAAACGCGACCTGTAAAGCTAGTGCGATTCAAGCGCTGGCAGCAAGCCTATGAAGCTTTAAATGCAGGGGAAGTTGACGCTGTTGTCGGTGATGCGCCAACTTTAAGATATGAGGCTGCCCGTACACCTGAATTTCGTGTGGTAGGTAGATTATTTAATCAACAAGATTATGGGATTGCCCTACCTACAGGCAGCACCTATCGAAAGCCGATCAACATCATTTTGTTAAAATTAAAGGAACAAGAAGATCTAAAAGTTCTAGCGCAGAAATGGTTCCCAGATAACGAGTGAGTGTATAGTTCGTAGTTCATTGAAGAGGCGATGAACCACGAACTACACTACCGGACAGGATGCGATCGCACCTGTCCGATTTCCCCCAAAATAATTACATTTTGCCTTTTTGCATTACTTCTTGCAGGTGTTGACGCACTTCTTGTACCTGCTGCATTTCTGATTGTTTCAGCTTTTGGAACAGTTCCGCACAAGGTTGAGAACCTGTTTGCTCTGCGTCTTGAATGTAACTATCGTATGCCTGAATTGCCTCAGCTTTGTTGTGCAATACTGTGAGCAAATCGTATTCAAGGTTGCTGATAGTTTGTCCGTTTGTGGCCATAATTTGAGCCTCCACTAGATTTCATAATCAACGTTGACTCACCTCCACCGGCAAATTCATCTGTCCAAAAGAGTAGAACTATAGGCTTGTATAGGGCTTAACAAGCAGCTATACAAATAAAAATCGTTCTCTTTCCCTATGTCGATTCAGTCTTGAGGATAATCGATCGGAAACCAAGTTTCTTTTATCGTTCAGCTCGATATTTCTTTACTCGCACCCAAAGAAAACCGGTTTCTGGTATTACTAAATTGATGTTTTGCCTTCTGGATCAATTTCTTTCCATCCAAGCAATACAGTTCTGCATCTGCTGGCGTACTGTCTCCGTGTCAGCGCGGTAGCGCCGTCCGTGACCGGGTAACACCCACTCAAATCTGTAGTTTGCCAATTTTTTCATGGATTTTAGCTGTTCTGTCCAGGAGTACCAGCAAACACTGCGAAAGGCAATTAGCTGATTAATTTCTGGAGACCAAGCGAGATGGTCGCCGCTAAACAGATATTTGTTTTTGTACAGCAAAACTGTGTGACCTTTGGTGTGACCGGGAACTGGGATAATTAAAAGGTCTGTCTCCAGTTTATACGGTTCCGAACTGGATAATTTGATTTCTACATCGCGAGTACCGGAATTAATTTCGTCCTGATGGAGGATGCGATCGCACTCAAAATGCTCTCTATATTTTTGATGATCCGCCACATCATCTCTGTGTGTGAGATACATATAACGAATCCCACCCATTTCCTCCAGTCGTTTAACTAATGGCGGTGTAAAGCGGGGAGAATCAACTAAGATATTGCCTTCGAGTCTAACAATCAAATAACTCGCAGCCGCGTAGGAATCCTCCGAGTGATAGCCGCAATGGTAAACATTTTCATCTACCAAAATAGGGAAAGTTTCCTGCGCCTCTTTTATATCTTTTGGTGTTTCAACTGTGCCGATCGAAGCCGTAGGACAAGAAAGCAACGCTTGGAGCGATCGCAACCTTTCTTCCTCATTTGCAGGTTGATGATACACTGCTGATTGTTCCCCCACACTAGCGAAGACTTCGGGAGCCATCCAGCGACAAGTATCGCAATCAATACAACTACTATCTACGTAAAAATCGCCACTCACATTTTCCGGGCGACGCTGATTAAGATGCGCCATAATTAAATCCGATCTTAATTTTTCAATAGCGGGCTGGTTATAATACAACAATAGCAAATCAATTTCATAAATTTAGTCGCGAGCGATCGCCAATGATTGTTTTATGCGATTTACTTAGTTGCCAAATTTACAAGCCATTCATCTAATTCTGTCAAAAAAGCCGATCGCGTTTCTTCTTCTACAATTGCTCCTTCAAAAGCATTGCGCGTCCATCGGCCTAAATCTGCAACAGTAACACCTCGTTCGCACATTAGGCGCACCATTTCTTCTGTTAAATTTAAGCCAAACCAAGTAGGATCGTCTGAGTTGACGGTAACAGCCACTCCGGCTGCATCTAATGCTAAAATAGGATGGTCTTGATAGGATGAAACATTTGCGAGACGTTCGTTAGAAGTGGGGCACATTTCCACTAGGATTTGGCGATCGCGCAACAATTCCACAACATCCGGATCTTGAATTGCAGAAGTTCCGTGACCGATTTGTTTAACCCCCAATCCTTCCACAGCAGCGCGAATTGTTTCAGGGCCAGTCATTTCCCCAGCGTGGACTTTGACTTTTTTTCCTGTGGCAAAAACTGGCGCAAATGCTTCTTTAAATATATCGGCAGGCCAACCGAATTCCGAACCGTGAAGATCGAATCCAGAGATAATTTTTTCGGAAATAACTTTTTGTACCCAATAGCTAGCACTTTCAGCACCTTCATTGCGATTGAGACCAGCAAACATTCTGATAATTGTACCGTGCGATCGCGCTCTTTCTACCTCTTCTTCCAAAAGTGCTAAAACGCGATCGAGAGAAGCGCCAACTCGCTCAACTAAAGGAACGTAAAAATCTAACTCTACATAACGAATGTTTTGTTCGATAAAAGCATCAAATACATCGCGAATTAACTCATTATAACCCGAAGGCGTCTGTAACCAAGGATGAATATAATCGCGAAACAATAAGCGAAATTCTTCAAAGTTAGCAAATCGGAAACTTTGTTCGTACCAAAAAGGAGACTCAGGTAGAACAATTCCTTTGTGCCGATGCCATACTTCTCGAACTTTTTGCCAGCGGGGTGCGCCTTCCAAGTGTATGTGCAGTTCAGCTTTTGGCATAGAGGAAATATCGGCAATGTTAGTTATTTCCTCTGGTTTGGTTACTTCTAACATGGTTTGATTCTATTTACCTCCCAAATAGTACGCTCTTGCAACAGGCAACAAAAATAGCAGTATTAAACCAAGAATAAAAGCCCAAAAGCTGAGGTTATAACCACCAAAATTATATGCGCTAAGACATATCAATAATACGCCAGATACAGAGGCAGGGAAACTAAAGCTATCGCCAGCCTCTTGGATATGTCTTCCCTGCTTAATAATTAACTCTTGTAAAAAATCTGAATAGCGAATCAACACAGGTACGCTAAAGGCTAGGAATAACGCAAGTGATGCAAAAAAACCAGGCTTATAAGCTTTCAATATTCCTGTTTCTGCCAAAAATATAAATATCCACAGCCCTATCCCTGTTAAAAGAGATTGCCAAATCACTATATACCAAGGAGTTTCTTTTTGCTTCGCGTTGTAAATATTAATAAATAAAAACATCGAAAATGCTATTGTAAATGGAAATAAATCAGGTTTGTACTCGATAAGCTTATCTATCAAATTGAAAAAATCTATATCCTTGAGCCATAAAAGACTCCATATTAAAATACCTATAACACTAGCTTGCCAACGAATTGGGCTATCTTTTGGGCGGACGATATCGGCTGGATTGGCGGTAGGCAAAAATCCTATCTCCTCTATGCGATCGAGAATCTCTGAACTGGGGGGAAACCCTCCAAATAGGATTTCTGATGGATACCTACATACAGTGTGCTTGATACAAATAGCACCTGAGTCTATTTCCAAATATGCAACCTGATGAGGATAAAACTTGTACGTTTCAAAGCAGAAGTGAAGAGTCAATTTATTTGCGCTGACAAATAGAGTGGCAAATGGGAATGTTCCTCTCGTTTTGCCAACTGTCGCGCCTCCCGCGAAACTCAGCAACCTTTGTCTATTTCTCCGCTTCATGGAAAGTTTTCCTGTGTCTGCGTCTCATCTACCTCTAGAGCGCCAGTCCAGTAAAAAATCAAAGGCAGAATAAGCAAAATATGTGGTGCGTAGGAGCAAACGCGAGTGCGTGCCGTAAGCATTAGCATTCGAGCGACAATCGAACGTGAGTGCGTGCCGTAGGCAATCGCGTTCGCATCTCCATTTTCCCATAAGTAAGGTGGGCATTGCCCACCCTACTTTTTATTAAAGTTCAGCTAGCCAATCCAAAATCAACCCATTCACAATATCCGGTCGTTCGTCGTGAGGACAGTGACCGGTATCGGGAATCGATACAAACTTAACAGGTTGACCGTTGTCACTCAATTCCCTGTAAATTGTTGCGCCTTTAATCGGTGTCCAAGGGTCTTTTTCTCCCCAAAGAACCAGTAATGGATGCTTGACTTTTGGCAACAATTCTGATGGGCTGGGGCCGGGAGGTGCGGTGAGGATGGAGGCAAAAACCTGCTGTGCGCCAGTATCGCAGGAAGGATCGTAAAGCATATCCACCAATTCGTCCGTGATGGCTTCCCGGTTGAAGTAAACTTGCTGGAGGGTGCGACGGATGCGGTGTTTCTGACGGATGCGGTTAAATAGAAACGGGCCAAAAACTTTGGAACTCACCACCTTGGTAAAGCCTGCCATCACCAACCGCAATGGTAAATTTAATTCGTGGGGGCGATGATTGAGTCCGCCAGCGCAGTTGATGAGGACAGCACCAGCAGAAATTTCCGGCTCGTCTGCCACCATCATTAAACTGAGTAAAGCGCCGATCGAATTGCCCACAAATACGGCAGGTTCCTGAATGTGCGACGAACAGAAATCTTTGAGCAGTTCTACCCACAAATCCAGGCTGTAATCCAGCGATGGCTTATCGGAAGCGCCAAATCCCAGTAAATCGAGCGCAAAGACTCGGTAGCCACCGGCGGCAAGTGCGGGAACATTTTGACGCCAGTGTCCGATCGAAGCACCAAAGCCGTGAATCAGTACTAACGGGCGTCCGCTGCCCATGACGGTGTACTGTATTTTATGGCCTTTCCAATTCCAGGTGAATTTTGCCAAAGTGCTGGCAACTGCCAACTGTTGCGTCATCACAGTTTTTTATGAAGATTCGTAAACTATGTTTTTTATATGATAATATCTCTTGACTTAAGAATTAATTCGAGGCGCTTTTAAGAGGTTTGAGATCGATCGAGCCATTTTGGATTGGTAGGCATAGTAGTAGGGGAGCAGCTACGCCGATAGGGAGAGGGGGAGGGGGAGATGGGGGAAGATTTTTCTTAGTCTCCCGGTCACCAGTCCCCAGTCAACAATCACCAAAATCTGCGTAAGTGCTATATGAATAAGAATTTCTTGGCTGTACTTGGGAAGATTGTTTTTGCGGCGACGAGTTTGGGAATATGGGCGAGTGCCGAAGTGGCGATCGCTTATGCAGCAAGCGCTTCTACATCGCCAACTAACCCAGCGGTAGCCGCACAAGTTTTAGCAGAACAACCAGCGAGGAGAGAACCTGCACGCAGAAGAGAAGCGACTCCCACGAGAGAACCCGCACGCAGAAGAGAAGCGACGCCGACGAGAGAACCCGCACGCAGAAGAGAAGCGGTACAAAATAACTTCGATCTTCCAGAAGTTATTACCAATGGTGTTTTAGAGAATTTATCCCAACAGACGGGAATGGAAATATCTGCTTTGCGGATCGTCGCCGCGCAACAGGAAACTTGGCCGGATGGTTGTTTGGGGATAGCCAGTCCCGGTATTGTTTGCTCTAAGGCTTTGGTTCCCGGTTGGCGAGTGGTAGTAGGTAGCGATCGCCAAAGCTGGGTTTACCGCACTAATCTTACAGGTTCCTTAATCAAGTTAGATCCAACTGCCAGCGAGAATGTAGCGGCGACTCCACCTCCCCCTCTTCCTCGTGCGTCTCAACCAACTCGCCTGCCCGCTCCTCCCTCACGCAGACAAACAACAGCAAGTGCTTCTGGGCAATCAGGAGAGCCATTGCCTCCCGTTGAGCTATCTCAAAGTGAGATACCCCAAAGCGAGGGAAGTACTTTGATTGAGGAGCCAGCTGCTGCATTAGCTGATGCCAATAGGTCGGTTCAGCGCCGCAATGAAGCCACGCCACCGCGTCCGCAACCGCCTTCCCGCCTAGAAGAGCCCACGCCACCGCGTCCGCAACCGCCTTCCCGCCTGGAAGAGCCCACGCCACCGCGTCCGCAACCGGTTTCCCGCCTGGAAGAGCCCACGCCACCGCGTCCGCAACCAGTTTCCCGCCTGGAAGAGCCCACGCCACCGCGTCCGCAACCGCCTTCCCGCCCGGAAGAGCCCACCCCACCGCGTCCGCAACCAGTTTCCCGTCCGCCTCAACAAACCACTGCAATAGCTACACCTCCCCGGCGCACAGCCCCGCCACCTCCACGCCAAAATGGCACGGAAAACAGAAGCGGTTTCAGTTTGATGATTCGACAACCATTAGAGACGCTTCCGAATCCGATCGCTCGCGTTTCCCTCAAATCTAAAAATGGCAACAATTACGCACCGGAGCGGTTAATCGGCGATTATCGATATCGGCTGGATCGACGCGCTCAATTTAGGGGAGGGATGAATGCAGGCGATCGCATTGTTGTGCGCCTGTACGATAACGAGAATCGCTCGATCGGCTATAGCGAATTTGAACTTTTGTCAGAAAACGCGGCAGTTAACTTAATTCTCCCGGAACGACCGCTTCTTTACCGTATGGTGCGGACTCTCTACGGCATTGACGCCGATCGAGATGGCAACATGGATGAAGGCACGAGCTTTTACGATTACTACACTATCCTCACCGGTACAAGACCGGGTGAGGAACGAGTCACTTTCCTCAACGGCGTTCCGAATACCAGCCTCACCTGGTTTCAAGTCGCCGGTTTACCCCTACCATCTCGCACAAGCGCTTACCCCGCTTCTTTTGGTAGCGGCGAATATGCAGTGACCAATCAGGCGATTAGCATTTTTCGCTCGGATATGCCTAGAGTTCTCACTGCTGCACCCGGTAAGGAGAGTCGAATAACTAATGTCAGCAATAACTCTACGTACCAGGTAACGCGCAATTCG
This sequence comes from Aerosakkonema funiforme FACHB-1375, assembly GCF_014696265.1. Lineage (GTDB taxonomy): Bacteria > Cyanobacteriota > Cyanobacteriia > Cyanobacteriales > Aerosakkonemataceae > Aerosakkonema > Aerosakkonema funiforme_A. The sequence goes on from NZ_JACJPW010000139.1 coordinate 12,584, forward strand.
GTCAGTTCTCGATCGCCGCAAGACCCTCCAGCCCCGCCGCCGCAATTGCAGGTGAGTTTTGCCGATGTACCATCAAATCATTGGGCTAGAGGTTTCATCGCAGAACTGGCGCGTCAAGAAATTCTCCAAGGTTTTCCCGATGGGCTGTATCGTCCCAACGCTCCCGTGACGCGAGCTGAATTGGCTTCGATTTTGCGAAAAGCTTTCGATCGAAATAAAATTCGCGATGTCGTCGCTTTTAAAGATGTGCCGACTAACCACTGGGCTTATCCTGCCATTCGGGAAGCTTACGAGATGGGTTTCTTGGAAACTAATTCCACTCAAGGTTTCAGTCCCGACCAAAAAGTCTCTCGTCTTGACGTTTTGGTCGCTTTGGGCAGAGGACTTAAGTATTCTGCTGGGGGTTCTGTCGATAGCGTTCTGCGCGTGTATAGAGATGCCTCCTCGATCCCAAGAAGCGATCGCGATATCATCGCCGCCGTTACCCAGCGGGATATGGTCGTAAGTTATCCCAACGTCAACTATCTGTATCCCGGTCGGCTCGCAACCAGAGCTGAAGTGGCTGCTTTAATTTATCGGGCTTTGGTCAGTATTGGCAAAGCTGAGGAAATTGTTTCCCCCTATGTGGTGGTAGCAGAATCTACCCCCAATAACACTCAAGTTAGGGAAGGTTCGCGTTCCGATCGACAAAGAACCAATACTCGCGATCGACGTTAGAACGGGAGTTTAAACTGGATTTCGGTGCAAAACTCTCGATTTTTGAATTTTGCACCAAAATCTTGTCTAAACTCCTGTTTTGAAATAATTATCTTGCAAATAAAGCCATCTTTTTTCTCTCCATTAAAAATAATTTTTAGATACAATTATATATAATTATTAATCTTAATTTAAGAAAATAAATAAATTTGTTATTGAGTATTTTAGTATTGAAAAATACCGAATCATTAGGTTAATTCATGTCTAATAGTCAAACAATACCTTTGTTAATTTGTGAATCGTTTAGAGAGAATAAATAATGAGCGAACAGCCAATTGCAGATGAAGTGGCATTGCGGATTGCCTTGGCTTCAAGATTATTTCCCGAAATAAGTCTGAAAGAGTTTATAGAACTGTTAATGGATTATTTGGGGGGCAATATTGATGAAGTATCCTTAAGTCAAATCACAGTTACTAAGTTGAAAACAGCACTAGGACAAACCTATGAACTCGATGGAGAAGAACATGGAGAAGATGCTAATACAGAGACAATAGCTGTATTCAAAAAAGCGGTAAGAATTTTATGGGGTGAAACAAGTGAGAGTGACAAACTACCACCTATAGAACCTTATCAAGAAGGTGATATGCCTAATTCTATTCGTGTGGCTGTAGCATCTAATAACCGCGAAGAGTTAGATGGTCATTTTGGTTCGTGCCTGCGGTATTTAATTTATCAATTATCAGCGAAAGAAATACGGCTAATTGATATTCGATCGGCATTGGGAGCAGAATTATCAGAAGATAAAAATGCCTTTCGTGTGAATTTAATTAAAGATTGCGCTATTTTGTATATTGTCGCGATCGGGGGGCCTGCTGCTGCTAAGGTAGTTCAAGGCGGAATCTATCCGATGAAAAAGGAAGAAGGCGGTTTAGCAAGAAAAATACTGGCTGAATTACAACGCGCAATCACCACTTCACCACCTCCTTGGTTAGCAAAAATTTTAGGAGTTGCGCCCGGTGAGCAAGTCAAAAATTACAAAGCATTGGTATAAAATTATGTTATCACGTATCTTAGGAGCAACTCAATTTGACCAGCAGGTTCTCAACATTTCCTCCATCAATATTTGCGATCGAGAAAGTTATGTCGGTCAGGAAATGCGAAAGCGCTACAATGCTTGGAAAGATGAAAATGACGAACCCACTCAAAATCCTTGGGCACATCTGCATCAATTCACAATTTACGTCCCGCATCCCGACCAACTTTACGAAGAAATGACTTTAGAAGAAGGGTTAACCAAAGGTTACAACATTGAGGTTAAACTTGTCGAGGACAAAAGCGAATTACCTTACAAAATTCCCGCAGGCGGACATTTTGTTGTTGTGATGAAACAAAAAGGACTTGATGAAGATTTTGCTATTGCAGCAACTGGGATTTTTGTGCGTACCTTGGCTGTACTTTATCTCGACATTATTGTCGATCTGGAGAAAGGTGAATACCAACCGATTGCGGTTAAACATCCGATTATTAGGGATTACCCAATCGGTTGGGAAGATAAGTTGAAGCAGTTCCTTAACCAAGAGATTAAAGACGAGGATTTGCCCAATTTAGTTCAATACGTAGACCGAGCATTCAATCGGGATTATAGAGCGCCTGACTGGGATGAAATTAACCTCATGGCTACTAGGTTTGCGGGTGTTTGAGCAATCCGATCGGAAATTCGATCGAGCAGAAAGCAGCGCAGATTTTGATAAAATTGAAGCAGCATTCTCATCGCGGTCTTGTTGAACTAATAAGACCGTTATTTTCGATCTGTCTGAAACCTCCAGCCCTTTATTTCCCTTGGTTGTACGGTAAAATCGAAAATCTAAAACTGAAAATCTTATCAACCCCATGCCCGAATTAATTTTGCCCAAACCCCCTCAGTTTCAATCAAAACAAGAAGAACGCCTCTATCGCAAACAACACCTTGCCGCTGCCTTTCGCCTCTTCGCCCGCTACGGGTTTGATGAGGGTGTCGCCGGTCACATTACCGCTCGCGACCCCGAACTGCAAGATCATTTCTGGGTAAACCCGTTCGGGACGCACTTCGAGCATATCCGCGTTTCCGATTTGGTGCTTGTTAATAGTAAAGGTGAGGTTGTGGAAGGTGACAAGCCTATCAACGCGGCAGCTTTTGCTATCCACTCCCAAGTTCACGCAGCGCGTCCCGACGTGGTGGCAGCTGCTCACGCTCATTCACTTTACGGTAAAAGTTGGTCAACTCTGGGACGCCTTCTTGACCCCCTGACTCAGGATGCCTGTGCTTTTTATGAGGATTGCGGGTTGTTTGATGACTACACGGGAGTCGTACTGGAACCAAAAGAAGGCAAGCGGATTGCAGAGGCGCTAGGTGAGAACAAGGCGCTGATTTTACGCAATCACGGACTTTTAACTGTCGGTCACTCGGTTGACGAAGCGGCGTGGTGGTTCATTACAATGGAGCGATCGTGCCAAGCGCAGTTAATGGCTGAGGCTGTTGGCAAACCAATTGCGATCGCTCCCAATGTAGCACGCCTCACCTACAGCCAAATAGGTTCTCACTACATGGGTTGGTTTTCCTTCCAACCCCTCTACCAAACCATCGTGCGCCAGGAACCAGACTTGCTTAATTAGTTTGAAAACGGCTGTTCTGCGTAATAAACCGTGCGAGTCGGAAAAGGAATCACAATTCCTTCTTCTTGATAGCGGCGGTGCAATCTTTTAATAAACTCGTGCTTCACTACCCTTTGGTCGAGAAATTCATTCGCCCTCAAAAACACCGTGAAACGAATACTGTATTCGCTGAAAGTATGATATCGAATAAAAGGCTCAAACCCAAAAGCAGAACCGGATACTTTTTGCATCACCTCTTGCGCGACATCAAAAGTTACCCATTCCACTTGGTCAAGGTCGCTATCGTAACTGACACCTACCTCTACCAAAACTATGATCTCTTTGGCCGGTAAATGATAGTTGGTAAAAATAGCAGAAGCCAGTTTTGAGTTGGGCACTATTATAACGTTATGGGGCAACTCTTGGATGACTGTATTTCGCCAAGTGATATCCGTAACGTAACCTTCTTGACCCGTTTCTAGTTTGACATAATCTCCGGTTCTCACTTGTTTGGAAATAATCAAGTATAACCCCGAAAATAAATTAGAAAGGGTATCTTGAAACGCCAGCGCCACAGCTAAACCACCGATTCCCAAAGTAGCCAGAATTGGCGTGATGGAAAAGCCCAACGTTTGCAGGATCGTCAAAATTCCAAATACAAAAACGACGATCCTAGCCAGATTAGAAAGTAATGAAGCTGAAACTCCTTCTGTGCGCTGAGTAAAAATATTAACAAAACTAGCGGTCAATCTTGCTAAGGCTATTGTGACTGTAAATAGGAAAATAGCAGTGAGGATTTTTTGCAGGATGTCCGCTAAGATGTTGTCAATAACTTGACTTACCTGTAAACTAATCACAGCAGCATAAAATCCGGCAATTACAAACCAAATTTTAGGGATGCCGCGCAAAGATAAAAATAATATTTCATTTCCTGGCAACCGGGTTTTAGTCGCGAATCTTTTCAGTTTATTGAGAATAAATTTTTCAAAAATTAGTCCGGCAATAAATCCCAGGCAAACTAACCCTACAGGTAAGATCCATTTGAGATAGTCGTTCATACAAACAAACTTCCCCCAATTTGACAGGCGTTTAATAGCTTACCTTTAAACGCAGCCGATCGCCAGTACAGCACGGCACAAGTAATCCACTAGCTCGAAATAAGTTAAATGCCTGACGCTCACAGGATTTTTGACTTTTGACTGAGTGACTTTCGCGTAGCGCCGCTAGGGAAGTTTTTGCTTGAGTTGGCTGAGGTTTTCTGGACTGAGGATGACTTTCACTTCCAACTGTTGCTGGGGGTCTCGGAGAGTGAACTACCTACACTGACCTGATGGTGAGCGTGTAGGCTTCCCAATTCATTGGGGATTGCCTCAACCTTCGTAGATTTTTTACGTCCCGAAGATTTTGGTCTTACATCCCCTCCAAGGGCAGAAGAGCTAGTCCCTAACTCCAAAAGTCGCAAACCTTCATTTTTAATATTGATTGCTTACCATGCTTAGATTTAAAGTTAGGAAATTTAGTGCGTCCTTCAAAGAAGTTGACAAACGCGCTAGAAAGATTGAATGTGACTCGTTGCAAGAATTCCCTACATACATCTTCGGCGAGAACATATAAGAGTGCCTTTCACAGATTTTCTTTGGACTTTAGCTCTCAATTAGGCGTATTTATTACTTCCCTGACATCTGCCGCAGACGGAACTAATCGCTGTCGCCAAGTAATTTGCTTACCGTTGAGATTGGCAAACCATTGTTTGATTGTAGCGAAGTTATTGACGTTTTCGGGGTTTATGTTACCTTGTTGCCAGACAATTGTGTGTGCCATCAGATATTCCTGATGAATTGGCTGATTTGTTGGTTGCTAAACGGATTTTAGCGCACCATAACTCAGCGCTCAAAATTGTGGGTTTCTGAGTCAAAAAAATTAGCGATCGCTTGCCAAATTTGTTACTCTTTATGAATAAAATATCCGAAAAATTTGCCGATACAATTGGCAAAGATATGTATGTATCTGCTCGTTGTCTTCATTTGCCTACCCCACAGGAAGGCCACACCTACATCTGCCCAGAAAAATATCTAAAACTGACTGGCGACCGCCGCGATCGTATAGCCTCTTGGTAAGCTTATTTAAAGAAAGTCAAAAATTATTTGATTTCCTGACAGCTATTCTTATTTATGAATAAACATCTGTGATATAATGCAAGTCGTCTGCGCGACTGCTGTAATAGCAACGCTTTTTAAAACGTAAATTCTGATGCAAGGATGGGGTAGATGCTCTGGGGACTTTGGCACTGGCTCAAAAGCTTTTTTCAGCGCTTGTTTGGAACCTCTCCCCACCCGTTTTCGCAACGGGGAGGAAGCAGAACAGCTTCTCCTCAATTGATGGGAGGTGCCGGAGGGGCAAACTCAACTCTGACGGATGCAGACTATGAAGTGTTGTTCGTCCAACTCCTAGAGGGGGTAAGTGAAGGCTGGAGTCGCGGTCAAGTTTCCGGCTTTTTGATTGGAAAACGCATCGCCGAGGCTGAGTTGGTGCGATGGTTGCCTCGCTTTGGAGAAAGATTGCTGGAAGCACCCGAACAGCATCAGGAATTAGCGCGACGGATGGTGTGGCTGGGTCAACTTCGCGGGGGAGAATTAGGAGATGTTTCCCAACGAATCGGCAGACAGCTACAACAAGCACAGGTGTCCCCCTCTTCAGAATCTACCACCAGGGATGACGATCGCAGCAATAATATTTGGTATGGCGATGTTATAGAAGCTGACTTTGTGGGTGACGGTTTAACCCTGCCAGCCGATACAACTGCTGAAGTCGCCGCCTCCACAACTGAGGAAATTCCAGAAGCACAAGCTGTAAGCGCAGAATCACCCGATTTAGCCGAGCAAATTTCTCAACCATCGGCAACAGAAATAACTCCACCCCAACAGGCTATTGTCGAGGCATCGAGTAATCAATTAGATAGAGCAACAGCAGCCATAACAGAAGAGGAAGAAGTTGCCGAAATACCAGGGGATGCGTCGGTAAGTGTCTCAGCAGATGCAGATTTAGTTGAACCAGTCGCCGAAGTACCAGTAACAGCAACATCCGCAACACCACAAATTGTTGCACCAGCAATAAACCGATTAGATACGGAAGCAGAAGAGATAACAACTGAAGAGATAGTCGAATCTCCCGCAAAGGATGCGTCGGCAAGTGTCTCAGCAGATGCAGATTTAGTTGAACCAGTCGCCGAAGTACCAGTAACAGCAACATCCGCAACACCACAAATTGTTGCACCAGCAATAAACCGATTAGATA
>NZ_JACJPW010000140.1 GCF_014696265.1 Aerosakkonema funiforme FACHB-1375
TAATTGTGCCGATGCACGATATGCCTACGGCACGCTGTGCGAAGGCACTCCTGCAAGTGCCTTAACAAAAGTTCATACAGTGTCGATTACTTTTGTCCGACTACTTATTTTCTATCCAGAACACAATCTGTTTTTTGGGCGGAGATATGGCGGCGCTGGGGTCTTGCTTTTCTAAATGCCAGCGATAAATATATTGTACTGTGGGTGAATTGCTTTGATTTTCAGAGAAATCTTCGTAATCTGTGGTAAAATAGCCAACGCGATCGTCTGCTAGGCGAGGAACGTAGCCGTTGTTTTCCGGGATTTCCGATAAACTGTAGTGAACGGCAATAGTTAAAGCTCTGCGATCGGGTAAGGTTACTATCGGCAAGCTATCTTCTTCAGCTTGTAAAGACAACCCATATACCGAGTCAACTTCTACGTTTTGGGGAAACACTTGCACATTACCAAAATAAGATTTGTTCTCCTCCAATTGATAATGAGCGTTAAAAGCTTCTCGCAAGTTTGATGTGAGGTCAGCTAAATCTTCTTTTAATAGTAAGTCGTTCATATCGATGAGAATTGTTTGGCGTTGGGGATGAATACTTATGATGGGAAGAGAAGCTAAAACTGAGTCGGAAAACGATCGGTTAATGTAACCCTGTTGCGGATCTCCGGGACGGGTGCGAAATTGCAGGTTGCGAAGGGTAAAAAGTAAATTATTATTAACGCGCCGGAAGTAGAAAATCGCATCATTTAGACCCATGCCTCTGTAAATTTGGCCTTGGCCAATACCAGATTCGATCGCGATCGTAAGCAAGTAATTTTTATTCAGCTGTTGTGGTTTAATTTCCAGATAAATTTTGCCGCTATTTTTGTGGCGGTAAAGCGGGAATAAACCGTCTAATTTTTCAGTATTTTTGACAAGTTCTTCAAATGGTTTCAGTTCTTCTTCCTGGGAATCTTCGCCAGATGCAACAACTACTTGACCTGTGCGATGGAACCCTAACGAATTTGCCCCAAAATTTGTTACATTAGCGGACATTTGTCTGCCAAATGATAAGCTAGGTTTGTTGTCTACAAATTCTATTACTAAAACGATGGTAACTAGAAAAACCACACAAAAGAACAATTTTTTCCTTAAGTTCATATCTTTACATTTTTCCTTTCTTCAATTGAGCAATTTTACTCCATTTCTTTATTTGAAAGAGCGAGAGAATGAGGGAGTGGGAGATTGGGAGATTGGGAGATTGGAATAATTAATATTTTCCCTATTTATTCCCGACGCCCGACTCCCTAACCCCCACGCCCTAGCCTTTTTGAAGGCAAAGGCGCATCCAAAACTTTGTAAATGCGGGCGCGAGTTTCTTCCAAGTGCGCCTTAGTATAATCATCTAAGTAAGAGTCTTCTTTTTTGAGAGTAAGATCTAATTTATGGCGCAATTGACGGAGTTTTTCCCAAGCAAGAGTGCGTGCATCTTCGGGGACTTTATTTGTTCGCAACACCATGCCTACTAAAATGTTTAAATGTTCCCGCTGCAATGCGCGACGCAAACTGGATATCTTGATGGCGTTATTTTCTGCTTGCAGCACCTCCGTCCAAATACCTGTTTGCAAGGTATTAAACAATTCTGGCATTGTCAGCGCTTGTCCGGATTGAGTTTTCAGTTCGATGTCGCGCAATCGTTTGAGGCGATTATTAGATAGCAAACTTCTCAAAACGTAGCTTTGGGGCATGAAAATGCTATCGTGAATGGGATAGTCGAGTCGATCGACTTCCAATCGATCGCTCCAATCTTCCCAACGCGACGGTGCTAACTTGTTGAGCAATTCCGGCGGGAAATTAAAAGCATCTTCGGCAAATACATATTTTTGAATTGCTGTCAATGCCTCGCGCTGTTTTTCTACCGACACCGCTTCAAACGGCAAACGTGCGTTAGCACTGCCCGGACGATCGCGATAAAACGATTGTCCGCCAATATATTTCATGATGAAAGATACGTTTTGCAAATAGTAGACAAACACCCTGTCAAACAATTCGCTCACATCGCTGTAACTTTCATCGTCAGCTGGGGAACGCTTATTAAGGCGATCCCACATCAGGCGTGCGTTGTCCAGTTGCCAGAGCGAGTAGCGCAGGGGATCGCTACTCATGTCGTAGCGGTTGGCAGTGGGGTCGAGGTCGTAGCTATCCTCATCTGGTGAGTAAGATAATTCTGGGTTAGTTGTTTGTTTTTGGGTAATTTCTGCCAAAAATTGCTTTTCAGCTGCGGGTGCAGTCGCGCCGCTAATTTTGTAACCGTACTCGATCGCCCACTCATCGTAGGGGCCAACAATGTTGGTAAAATAATCTCCCTGCTGGGCATCGGGGGGTGCTAAATTCACCGGTAGATAGTCCATCACAGAACTGGACATCCCTTTGCTGCGAGTAATTTCGGTGTTGTTCAATTCTTCCGGTTTCAGGAAGGTGCTACCGCGAAAGTTGTGTCTCAGTCCCAGAGTATGTCCAACTTCGTGGGCAATCAGCGATCGCACAAATTGATGTACGTATTCTTTGATTTTCTCATGACTGGGCTTTTCCTCATTCAGCAACGACAGCGCTACTGACCCCATCGCCAGTTGATTGGCAGATTCGACGCCGTAACACAGGTCGTTATCGCGAGCCAGACTTGACAAAAAAGTCTTTTTTTGCATTTCGGCGTCAGGATTTGAGCTACTGTGCGTGCAGAGACTGCCGTTGTTGATGAGATTGGCTAAAAAAGAGTTTGTTTCGGATTGGTTAGATTGAATGAGAGCGCGAAATTCCTGCTTGCGCGATCGCACCAAACCGGCATCCACAATAATATCGGCATCCAAAATTTGTCCGGTCAGCGGATTGACGCGGGATGGCCCTCTGGCAAATGCTCCATCCAGAGAATTCAGCCAGCGAATAGTGTTGTAACGTACATCGGCTGGATTCCACTTCGCATCATCTGGCATTTGTCGCACTTGAATGGCATCTTTGAATCCCGCTTTTTCAAATGCTTTGTTCCACATCAACACACCTTCGCGGATCGCATCGCGGTATTCCAGAGGAACGGTGTTTTCAATCCAAAAGACGATCGGTTGTTTTGGTGGGGATAGGGGGGGAGAGGGAATATTACTCGCCTCTCCTTGTGGTAGGGGGGTCGGGGGAGAGGTGGAGATGTCTTGCTTTTGCAAATGCCAGCGATTAATGTAGCGCACATAGAGATCGCGACTATCGTCTTTGGAAAAGTCCTGGTAGGTGGTGATGAAATAGCCAATGCGTTCGTCTGCCAAACGCGGGACGTAGCCGTTGTTTTCCGGTAGCTGGGAGAAACTGTAATGTACTTTGAGGGTAAGCGCCCTGGTGTCGGGTACGGTGGGTAGGTAAACGCGATTGCTAGAGTTATCCGATGAGGAGAAATTATAAACCGAGTCAATTTCTATATTTAGAGGAAAAGCTTTGGCAGCACCGAAATAAGTTTTATCTTTGTCGAGTTGGTAACGAATATCCAAAACTTGTGTCAGCATAGCGCTTAAATTGGGCACATCTTTCAGCAGTAAGTCGCCCAAATCTACAAGCATTGTTTGCTGTTGGGGATGAGTGCTTTTGATGGGGAGGGAGTACAGAACTGAGTCGGAAAAGGAGCGATCGACAGAACGCGCTTGGGGGTCTCCCTGACTGGTGCGAAAATTAACGTTGCGGACAATGAAGTGTAAATTGTTATTGACGCGGCGGAGGTAGAAAAGGAAATCTTGTAAAGGCAGTCCGCTGTAAATACCTCGTTCGCCGATACCGGATGCCATTGTGATGGTCGCGAGGTAGTTTTTATGCAGTTGTTCTCGTTTGATTTCTAAATAAATTTTGCCTGTGGCTTTGTGGCGGTAGAGGGTGAACAGTCCTGGCAACTTATCCGTATTTTTAATGATGCGATCGTACCCCTGCAACTGGGAATCCCTGGTGTTGTTGCTGCCAGGATTTGACTGCTGTGCTTTTTCGCTCTCCTGATTTGCGATCGGCTGTACCTGCTGTGTTGAGGGCAAGATTGCCGGATTACTGTTTAAGGATAAAACTAGCTGCTGTGCGTTAACTAGCCCCATCCCTAAAAAAACTCCCTGTACAAGAAAAATTAGATAAAACGGCAATCTTTTTTTCATTTTCTTTCTCTCATGACCCCCAGGAAAGTAAAAGCTCCTTTTCCGGCGTTGCTTCTGCGTCTGGCAGAAAATTACGTCCTTGCAGGCTTTCTCGCGATCGGCAATACCGAAGCGGAGATATATTGCATTATGCACTAATTTTGTCAACGCCCCTAATATAGAATTACCTAAAAATGCGCTCTTGAAAACAGGGAATACTCGGAAAGTAGTCCCAAGGCCCCACTTATTTACTTGCGTCGTAAGATACCAGGGTTAACGGGAGTTGCTGTAGCGGATTTAACCGATTAGCTGACCGGAGGGGATAGCCTTATCGCGGTTTTCAGTTCGATCGAGTGGACTCCTGAAACCCGATTTCTTGAACAAACCTGATTTCTCTGTACTTCACTTATTTTTTGGTAAGTTGGGTTGAGTGAAGCGAAACCCAACTTTTGGGTTAGGTTTCGTACCTCAACCCAACCTACAAATTAATCGATCGAATAGCAAACGCTAACTCAGAATAGCCAGAAAGATGGTTTTTGCTACCAGCGATTAAATTATATTAAACTTAAATATATAGGACTTACGCATTTTATTGCTTCATCCACTACAAATGTAGAGCCAATTCATGAATTGACTCTACATCTAGGGAAAAGTACCTGCTTGCGTAAATACCGATCTAGTAAAGCAAAGTAAACTTACCATTGCAGAAGAATCTATTTTAGAGTTTACCAATATAAGGAGAAAAGTATGACAATCGACGCTTCTAAGAAGAGCATTATTCTCGTCATTGACGATAGCCCTACCAACTTGGAAGTGTTGTCTCATTTTTTAGATGAATCCGGATTTGAAGTTTGGTCAGATCTCAATGGAGAAAAGGCGCTGCAAAGGTTAAAAATTGCACAACCAGATCTCATTTTATTAGATGTAGTGATGCCGGGAAAAGATGGCTTTGAAATCTGCCGCCGTTTGAAAGAAAATCCATTAACACACGATATTCCTGTGATTTTTATGACATCCCTGGCTGACACGACCGATAAAGTTAAAGGGTTAAAGTTAGGAGCTGTAGACTACATTACCAAACCATTTCAAGCGGAAGAAGTCCTAGTTCGGATCGAGCTGCATCTCAGGTTAAGAAATCTTACTAAGGCGCTAGCTACAAAAAATGAACAGTTAAAGGTAGAAATTAAAGAAAGACAGGCTGTAGAAGCAACTTTGCGGGAACTACAACAAGATTTAGAACAACGGGTAGAAGCAAGAACAGCCGAACTCAAGGAAGCCCAAGTATGGCTTGTGCAATCTGAAAAAATTGCCAGTCTGGGACAATTGGTTGCGGGTATAGCTCACGAAGTAAATAATCCCGTTAATTTCATAGTGGGTAATTTAGGACATATCGATCGCTATTTTGAAGACTTAATCGCTCTGCTCAATCTCTATCAAAAATATCTGCCGGAACCACCTAATGAAGTTATAGATAAAATAGAGGAAATTGAGTTGAAGGAGTTGTTGTCAGATTTGCCCAAGGTGTTGAATTCTATGCACATCGGTGCAAGCCGTATTTTAGATCTTTCTTCTTCTTTACGAAATTTTTCTCGCTTGGATGACGCAGGTAAAAAAAATGTTAATATTCATGAAGGGATTGAAAGTACGCTTCTAATTTTGGGACACCGTTTGAAAGCTAGACCTGATTATCCAGCTATTCAAGTAATAAGAGAATATGACGACTTACCCCTTGTTGAGTGCTATCCCGGACAACTAAATCAGGTATTTATGAACTTGATCGCCAATGCGATCGACGCGCTAGAAGATAAAATACACTCTCAAAATATAGATGATAAATATGCAAATTATCAACCCACGATCCATATTAAAACAAAAGTTATAAAACGGCAAGTATTAATTCATATTATCGATAATGCCGCTGGTATAAGTGAGGAATTCCAACAACAAGTTTTCGCTCCCTTCTTTACAACTAAGCCCCCCGGAAAAGGTACGGGATTAGGGCTATCTATCTCACAAAAGATTGTAGTTATCAATCACAGCGGACAGTTGACTTGCAGTTCGGTAATCGGACAGGGTACGGAATTTGTGATTAAAATTCCGATTTAGAGCGTTTTGTAACTATCTTTTGATTAAAATAAATAATGCCACAACTAGGACAAAATAACCAAATCCTTTCTCCAAATCTTTAGGAAGGAAAAACTTTGTGAAATACGTTCCTATGAGGATACCTGCACTAGCAACAGCTGTAAAGGATTCTAGTAAATTCCACTCTACAAACACATGACCGAAGTATCCTGCAAATCCGGTAACTGATTTGAGAGCTAAAATAATCAAAGATGTACCGATCGCTTCTTTCATGGGAGTATTTCCTAGCAATACTAGCGCCGGTATTACTAAAAAACCACCACCAATTCCAACAAATCCGGTAATTATTCCCACTACAAACCCTTCCATTACTATAGCCAGCCATCGGTATTTATGAGGCTCGTTATCCTCAGAATTTAACTCGACAATCTCGTCAAATTCATCGGTTTGATTTGCTCCTTTACGAAGCATAGAAATAGATGCTATCAACATAACGAGCCCAAAGGTAATTAACTGAATAGTCGGGGTAACGATGGGAAGAAAAGTAGCACGAGCGCCAAGATAAGCACCCAACATAGCTGTTGGGGAAAATAAGGCAGCAATTTTCAAATTTACATTTCCTTGCCGCCAGTGAGGAATCGCGCCAATAATACTAACAGTACCAACAATAACCAAGGTCATGGCAAAGGCTGACTGAGCTGGCACTCCCATTATGTAAATTAAAATAGGAGCCGCTAAAATCGATCCTCCACCGCCTATTAACCCCAAGCTAATCCCAATACAAGTTGCTAAAATATGTCCAATAATCCAAGCAGTCATTGTTTCATTCCATAAAACCTTGGTCTAGAAAGCGTTTCGCTACTTTCAGACATCCCTAAAATGCCCTTTATCTTTAGCTTTTAAACACGCACTAACCATACGGTTTATTTGCTTATTATTTAGGTTTTTCACATATTAATATAAATTTTACAATTTGACAATAGCCAAAAATTTTTGCAGATCGGTTAGGGCTCGGTAAACCCTTATTTAGAGAAAGAAATACTTACGTATCGATCGAAAAATATCTCGCTTGCTTTTTTACTCATCTGGCGATCGCAATGAGTACTCCGGGGCGGGGTTGCCTCTTTCCCAGTTCCAATTTTCGCTGCGATCGAGCTAAGCAGGATATTTTATGCTTAAATAGTAATATAAGTAATTAAGAAAACTTTGAAACAGTATAAGGTGGAGCAGAAAAGCGAACACCAGCCCTATCAATGGCAGCAAGCTGCCGTCCCACAGAAGGAGGAAATCAAAAAAGATGGCAAAAGTGGTTGTAATTGGCGCGGGATTGGGGGGGCTGCCCACCGCTTACGAACTGCGACATCTGCTGCCGAAAGAACATAAGGTGACGTTAATTTCCGATCGACCCGAATTTACTTTTATTCCTGGGTCGATTCGGGTAGCGCTGAACCTCAAGCCTCTGGAAGACATTCAATTAAACTTAGCTGAATTAACCAAGCGGCACGGTATTGAATGGATACTGGGAAGAGTAACAGCTTTTAACCCTGAAACCAAACGCATCACTGTAGAAGAAAATCGAATAGTTGATTGGGATTATGTGGCGATCGCCACAGGTGCTTCCTTTGCCTTTGATGCCGTGCCCGGACTGGGCCCAGATGGAGGTTATACCCATTCAGTTTGCTCGCCCAATCATACTTTAGAAGCGCGAACAGCTTGGCTGAAGTTCTTAGAAAATCCGGGGCCTTTGGTGGTAGGAGCAATGGCGGGAGTTAGTTGTTTTGGGCCAGCTTATGAGTTTTTGTTAATGGCAGAGTGGGAGTTGCGGCGCAGAGGTTTGCGCGATCGAGTATCGATTACTTTTGTGACGCCAGAACCTTATCTCGGACATTTGGGATTAGATGGTTTGAGTAACTCCAGACAATTAACGGAAAACCTGCTAAAAAAACGAGGAATTGAGGCAGTAACTAATGCGAGAATTACTTCCGTCGATGCGGAAGCGATCGCACTATCTGATGGGCGCGAACTTCCCTATCAATATGCCATGATACTGCCAGCTTTTCGAGGAGTAGAATTTATCGATCGAGTACTTGGCTTGGGCGATCGCAAAGGGTTTATTCCCGTATTGCCTACCTACGAACATCCTCAATTTTCCTCCGTTTATGCCCTTGGCGTGAGTGTGGCATTGCCGGAAACCAAAGAAGTTGCGCCGCTGGGATTACCCAAAACCGGACAAATGACAGAAGCAATGGGATTAGCAGTCACACACAATATCGCTGTCAAGTTAGGTGCGATCGCAGATCATTTGAAAACACCTACGTTGGAAGCAATTTGTTTTGCTGAATTTGGCGATACGGGGATTGCCTATGTTGCAGCCCCCGTTTTGCCAGATCCAGAAACAGGTAAACGGCGTTACTCCTACGCTTTGCAAGGACGCTGGGTAAACTGGGTGAAAGCAGCATTTGAGAAGTATTTTCTCCTCAAGATGAAGTTGGGATGGGGTTTGCCTTGGTTTGAAATCTTGGGTTTGCGAATTTTATTCGGATTGTCGCTACTGAAAAATTGCGATTCAGTGCAGGAGAAGGCAATGAACAAAAATAGTTTGGAAGCTTCTATTAAGCGTTAAATTTTAAATTTTGATGTAAAACTACCTAATATTATACAACAACATAGGCAAGCTGTCAACCAAAATTTTCCACCTAGCCTCAGAGTTGTTCTCCAACTTTCGAGCATCACAGCCAACTTGTGCTTTCGGTCAACATCCGACCCAAATTTAGTGAGATAATAGAAGAGTGAGGAAAACTACCACCTTCGATGGAAGGGGAAGATTATGAAACTTTTTCATGTCGCAACCTTAAGCTTATTTGCTCCCCTATTTTTGAATAGCCCAGTTCTAGCTGGAAATCCGCTTCACCTACAACAGCTATTGTCAACTGGTCAATGTTATCGGTGCGATCTATCAGGAGCCGATCTCAGGAGCGCACACTTAATTGGTGCCGATTTGAGAGAAGCTAACCTGCAAGGTGCCAACCTCACTCGCGCCAACTTAGAAGGTGCCGATTTAACCAATGCTAACTTGGCAGGCGCTGACTTAACTCAAGCTTTTCTCACCAACGCCGATCTTAAGCAAGCGAATCTCGACAACGTAAATTTAACTCGCGCTACAATCTATGACGCTAATGTGTTTCAGGCATCAATGAATAATCTTAATATCACCGATGCCGAGATTTTTAATACAGCGATCGGCATTGGGGGAGAAGATGCTGAGGTTCCAGATTGGCCTAGATACTAAACAACCAATTCAATAATCCCAGAAACCGGGTTTTTTGAGGCTATAGCAACGAAATAAACCCGGTTTCTTTTTCTTTATTCTGAGTAATAAATTGGCAGTTGAGTTACTTCAAAGTTAGTATAAGTATATACCTACCGTAACAATAAAAAAACAATCTAAAATAGGTAAAAATGTTTACTATGAACAGAAGTACCTAAAAAATATCCTTATTTTATAAAAATTAAAACCACAACCTTGTCTAAGATTAGTTGGTCAACTCAGACCAATTTTGAGTTCTTAGTCTAATCGCTGGCAATTAAGCGATGATTCGCTATGGGTTTTCCCATGCAATGCTTACCGTTAAAGTAAGCAAATAAATAAGTTAGAAGTTTGACCTAGTATCCCAACTATCAAATATTCCAGGTTAGTTTATGACTTATAAAATCCCAGGAAATTGTCTTGCTTGTGATAGTTGCCGCACCCATTGTCCCACAGGCGCAATTAAAACAGACGAACAAAATTATTGGATAGACGGTAGTCTTTGTAACAATTGCGAAGGCTACTATTCGGAACCGCAGTGTCTAGCTTTTTGTCCGACCGCTTGTCCTGTACCTTCAGAGCCAAAAAAAGGTAGATATAAAGTAGATATCAGACCTGCAACCAGTCCTGACTTATTCGCCAATGTGAAGAATAATCCGTTTGCATCTTCAATGGTGATGTGGGAACTTTGCAACCTATTAGCACAACGACAATCGTTAGATTGGAAAGTGAATGATGTGGGGCAACCCTATTACGAGAGACAAGTCAACGGAGGGCAGGGAAGAATTGTCCTACACATCACTAATAGCTTAGCTGGTGAATCCGATCCTCTGGCCCGTGAAGAAGCTATTGCAGCAATTGAATCCTTGGATATCAGATCTGCCTGTATGCACCTGATTTACGCTGCACACGCTACGGCGTTGGAAAAGCCTTGGGAGCAAGAGTTTCTCATTAGCGATCGTCAAATTGAGGAGTACTTAGAACTGGATAAACGTAAGGACCTCAGTAAATCGACAAAACTATCTATCATCAAAAAAATTGCCGAACAGCCTTGCACAATAACCGCTTCCTTTTCTTGGCCTAAACAAGGTAAAGTTAACGAATTTTCAGTGGCAGAAAGCCGCTTATGGCACCTGCTAGAAATTCAACATCATTTCCAAGAAGACGAAATTGGTTGTAAATCCCTAGTTGGTTTAACTTTCAAAGTTAGAGCAGGTATTTGGGCGCAATATTTTTTGAACAAACAAGGCTGTAAGCAGCGAACGCATTTTTATCAGTATGGGGTTTTGGCTCAATCCCTCTTAAGCGCTGTGATGAGTATTTGGCAGCAACATGAAGGTGCTGCTCGCATGATGCTTTGGCTGCTATTTAAAACCAAAATGGGAAAAGAACAACGCATTACCGTACCAACCTTAATGCGTGTTGCTTACGGTGAAAAAAGAGTAGGTTATGCCTCTCAAAATAGAGAAGAAAGAAAGCGACTTTTACGAACATTTGAAAGCGATTTAGAATGTTTAAATCGTTATAACCTAAAGCCTGTATTCGATCCAGTGACTTATCCACCTGAAATTCAACCGCTTTGGGCGAAGTTAGCCGAAATTCCAGATGATGCCGAAGCAGCGTTAGATTTTTGGATTAAGGATGGTAGCAATGGCACACGCATTACAGATGCTAGCCCTCGCGGTAAATGGAATTTGTTAATGAATGCCCGTATTTTATGGTTTGAACTTCCACCCGATTGGGAACAAGTAAGGACTGATACCAACAATAAAAAACAAGGCTCTCGCCACAAAAAGACAAAGTTAAAAGAGCAGTCTATCCTTTTACCGGAACAGATTACTATGGCCAGGAAAAATCAGGGAATTAGCCAGAGGGCTTTAGCGCAAATGACAGGTAAAAGCCAAAGTTGGATTCGGGATTTAGAAAAAGGCCGTTTATCTGCAAAGTTGGAAGACCAAACGCTATTGCGAAAAGCTTTAGGTTTAAGTTGTTCGTAATTGCTGCGGTCAGCTTCTTCCTGGGATCGGCAACAGGTTCTCAAAATTGACTCTCGCCAATTTGTTGAGCGGTAGCTACATTGACGATCGCGAGCTTCCAGCGGACGACATACCGCTGGAAAATTCAGACCCAAAAGCGAACTGAGGCGATTTCGATCGACCGACTCTGCAATTACCTTACCGCTGCCATTGGCGTGAAAACGATAAATCATGACTCGTTCCGTTCCTAAGAACGATCTAATCTCTGCTACCGTTGCCGTTAATATTTCTTCTAATTCTAGAGATTGACGAATTTTATAGGCGATCGTTACTTACATCCGTTACTGGTTGAGCGGCTATTGATTAAACTGCTTTACCAAATAAGAGAACAATTAACCAATAATTAACCTAGCCATAACTTTCAATAAAAAAGTTTTAATCTATTCATAACCTTTCATTATAACCCCTTAACCAAGGACAGGTATCCTACTAAGGTCAGAATTAAACGACGCTAAGCGTCAGGGAGAAAATAATATGGTGGTACACAAGCGGAAATTCAAGCTTAACCGCTTCACCACGATCGCCGCTATGGCAGTTGCAGCTACCACCATTGGCGTATCTGTATCTTCTGTGAAATCCCAAAGTCCGGCTTTAATCAAGATAGACGGGTCAAGTACCGTTTACCCCGTTACGGCAGCAGTAGCAGAAGAATTTCAGCGCTCCAAGGGAAATGCAGTGAGAGTAACTGTGGGCATTTCCGGAACAGGAGGTGGATTTAAAAAGTTTTGTCGTGGCGAAACAGACGTTTCCAACGCATCGCGACCAATCCTCGCTGAAGAGTTGCAAGCTTGTAGAGCAGCTGGCGTTCAGTTCATAGAATTGCCCGTCGCATATGACGCACTCACAGTAGTTGTCAATCCACAAAACAACTGGGCAACTAATATTAGTGTTGCCGAACTGAAGAAAATGTGGGAACCTGCATCGCAGGGCTCTGTGACAAAATGGAATCAGGTACGTCAGGGATGGCCAAATGCTCCGTTAAAACTGTTTGGGCCTGGTGCTGATTCCGGTACATTTGACTATTTCACAGAAGCGGTTGTCGGTAAATCCAAATCGAGTCGCGGCGATTACACTGCCAGCGAAGATGATAACGTATTAGTACAGGGAGTAAGTCGCGATCGCAGTGCCTTGGGTTACTTTGGTTACGCTTATTACGAAGCGAATAGAAGCCGACTCAAAGCCGTAGCAGTTAACGGCGTTTTACCTTCTCGTCAGACTGTAGAAAACGGTTCTTACAAACCTCTTTCTCGGCCTATATTTATCTATGTAAATGCCAAGGCTGCTCAGCGCGGCGAAGTCAGAGATTTTGTCAGCTTTTACATGAGCAATGCGCCTCGTTTAGTACCCGCAGTGAAGTATGTTCCCTTACCAGCCCAAGCATATACAATTGCCAGCCAGCATTTCCAAAATCGCAAGTTGGGTACAGTATTTGCTGGCGATGCACCAGTTGGTTTGACAATTCAGCAGTTGCTACAGCGGGAAGCAAGACAATAAAAAATTGTGGTTCTTTCGCACCAAGAAACCGGGTTTCTACGAAAAATGGTAATTTCACCGTGAACGCTCGATTCAAAAACCCGGTTTCTAGTCCCAAGCATAATCCTAAATCTTATGACAGACAAATCACTGCATCTATCCAGACAAGGGCAATTATCGCCAAAGCGAATACGCAATTTGCGAGAAAAGGCGATCGAGATTTTGTTGTTTTTGGCTGCCTTTTCTTGCGTAGGAATTACATTTGAGATACTTTACATTTTAGTTTCCGAATCTTTGGTTTTCTTCGAGACGGTTCCCCTAGTAAAATTCCTCACCGATACGCAATGGACGCCATTGTTTAGCGATGCCCACTACGGAATATTACCTTTAGTTTCAGGCACTTTGGTAACTACAGTTGTAGCTTTGCTAGTAGCAGTTCCGCTAGGTACTATTTCGGCAATTTACCTGAGCGAATTTGCCGATAATCGGTGGCGCGAATTAATCAAACCTTGTTTAGAATTGCTGGCGGGTGTTCCCACAGTAGTTTATGGCTATTTCGCACTGGTTTTCGTCACTCCCCTGTTGCAGAAATTACTGCCAGACCTCTCAGGTTTCAATATGTTGAGTGCGGGTTTAGTAATGGGAATTATGATTATTCCCTATGTCAGTTCTGTGAGCGAAGATGCCATGCGTGCCGTTCCCGTGCAATTGCGAGAAGGCTCTTTTGCTATGGGGGCAACTCGCCTGCAAACGGCTTTAAAAGTTGTATTTCCAGCGGCTTTTTCTGGAATTTCCGCTGCTTATATTCTGGGAATTTCTAGGGCAGTTGGGGAAACGATGGTTGTAGCGATCGCAGCTGGTTTGCAACCCAATCTTACCTGGAACCCAATGGAACCTGCCGCCACTATCACCGCTTACATTGTCCAAGTTAGTCTCGGCGACCTGCCTCACGGTACAATTGGATATCAAACAATTTTTGCTGCTGGCATCACGCTGGTTTTCATTACCCTACTTTTGAATATTGTCGGCCACTTTTTAACAAAACGTTATCGAGAAATTTATTAGTCTGTCAGTTGTTAGTTGTTTGTTAAAATATGCTTTTTGGTAATTTAACTTCCAACGGATAATGCCCAATGCCCAATGCCGAATTCGCCATGACCAATATAGAAAAAATCCGCCAAATAATTGCCCGAAAAAAGCTGTGGGATAAAACTTTTGCTGTCATCGGCTTGTTATCTATGCTAGTAGGTATTTTTACCTTATTCGCGTTGATAATTGACCTTGCAATTGACGGGATACCGATTCTTTCATGGCAATTCTTCACTTCATTTCCCTCCTACAAACCGGAACAGGCAGGTATTCTTTCCGCCTGGGTGGGAACAACTTTGGTGATGTTGGTAACTGGTATTGCTGCCATTCCATTAGGTATAGCAGCTGCAATTTACTTAGAAGAATACGCCCAGAAAAACTGGATTGCCGATTTAATCGAAATCAACGTCACCAACTTGGCAGGTGTTCCCTCCATCATCTACGGACTTTTGGCTTTAGGCTTGTTTGTCTACAAACTCAACTTAGGCGAGAGTATTCTCGCCGCCGGTTTGACTTTGGCGCTATTAATTTTGCCCATAGTGATTGTGACAACTCGCGAGTCTCTTCGCGCTATTCCCAATAATATTCGCGAAGCAGCCTATGCCTTGGGAGCGAGCAAGTGGCAGATGATTTGGGATCACGTATTGCCATATTCGATTGGCGGTATTTTAACTGGCATTATTGTGGGTTTGTCGCGAGCTATTGGCGAAACAGCACCGATAATTACGATCGGCGCTCTCACTTTCATCGCCTTTTTGCCAGATGCCCCAATTAAAGGCGAGTTTCCCTACATTTCTTTTTCTTGGCTGATGTCTCCTTTCACCGTCATGCCGATACAAATGTTTAATTGGGTGTCTCGTCCAGAGCCAGAATTTCAGTTAAACGCTGCGGCGGCAGGAATTGTGTTAATTGTGATGACATTGGCGATGAATTCCTTAGCAATTTATCTGCGCTATCTTTTTCGCAAAAATATCAAATGGTAGAACAAGTAACGAAATCCATGTCCGAATCAAATGCAACTAAGGCGAAAGTAGAAGTCAGAAATCTAAATTTTTATTACGGTGCCACTCGCGTGCTAAAGAACATCAACTTGATGTTAAGCGAAAAACGGGTAACGGCGCTAATTGGGCCTTCAGGGTGTGGCAAAACAACCTTGTTGCGTTGTTTTAATCGGATGCACGACCTTTACCCCGGTAATCGCTACGAAGGGGACATTATTTTAGAACCCGATAGCATTAATATCCTGAGTCGTCGGGTCGATCCGATCGAAGTTCGGATGCGAGTTAGTATGGTATTTCAGAAACCGAATCCCTTTCCCAAGTCAATTTATGAAAATGTGGCTTATGGTTTGCGGGTGCGGAACGAATCAAAGCGTAGCATCATTGATGAAAAGGTAGAACAAGCTTTACGAGGTGCTGCTTTGTGGGATGAAGTGAAAGATCGTTTGAACGATCGCGCTTACAATCTTTCCGGGGGTCAACAGCAGCGGTTGTGCATTGCGAGGGCGTTAGCGACCGACCCGGAACTGATTCTGTTTGATGAACCTACATCGGCGATCGATCCGATCGCAACTATGACTATTGAAGAATTGATCGAGCAATTGAAACAGCAGATCGCAATTCTGATTGTGACTCACAGTATGCAGCAAGCCGCGCGAGTTTCTGATTTTACAGCTTTTATGTACTTGGGCGAAATAATAGAGTTTAACGATACTAAAACAATTTTTACCAATCCTTCCCACAAGCAAACAGAAGACTATGTGAGAGGGAAGTTTGGCTAACGGTAGGGTGGGCAATGCCCACCAAAATGCTTGTTATCGTTCTTCTGTCACTCTGGGAAGAGCGATAACTTTTGGATGTGGCGATGGTGGGCGATGCCCACCCTACTAAGAAGCCAGCGCAACTAACCACTTACCCTTTTTATATAGCACTTTAAAAGAACTAAAATGTTGCAAAATCTTAAGTAGGTTACCGTCAAACTTCAACTTATCCTTAATAAGTGCATTGATAGATTGTCCGTATTGCCTGTGAAATTCAGTGCCTATAACTTCCAGAGAAACATAACCGCTCGCGGAGTTAAGAATTAATTCATTCATCAGCGTCAGTAACACTTTTTCCAAATCTTCTAGGGAAGTAATAGCAGCCGTATGAGCATTTTGGCTATCATCAGTACTATCGTTGCGATCGCTTTCTGCCTTATTGACTTCGGATATATCGAATAAGGTCACATAAGGAGGAGATTGATTTGTCGGTTGGTGGATCGCAAAATCAATGGGGTAGTCGCTAAAAATCTCGCGGGATTTTTTGCCAGGGAGATGTGTAGAAACAACTTGACTGATAGTTAAATTGTATTTAGTTTGAAAAAGATTGGCAACTCTAGATAATTTTATCCACTGCAAACCAGTATTTTGTTGTTCCTCTTTTATTAAGCCTTTCAGTTGGACGATCAATTCGGGCAAGGATGGAATTTCCGGTAAAGCCTTGAGAGAATGGGTTTGCACTTGAGAAGTTTTGCTGTTTAATACCACGATCGCATCTCCTTGCTTGCGAACACGATACACAGTTAATCCGTGGGTTTGCAAAGTATTGCACAAATGAGTTATGCCATTGTCAGAGGAACATACTAAAACTTCTCTGGCATTGGGATAATGTACGAATATAGATGAGCCCACCGTTGCCATTTTGAAATCAGCACTATCTTTCCCCTGCGGTACGTGAATCAATTCATAACCGCGCCCGTGAAATTCCAAATCTTGCTTACCCATGCTGCGCCAATTGGCAAAAGCAACTTTAATTTGGATGGGATAGCTACAAATTTCTGCTAAGAACTTTTCCGTGTCAACATCGAGTTGTAAATTTTCGGCATCTAGAAGTAAGATAGCAATACTATTTGGTTGAGAAACAGAGGGCGCGATCGCACTCTCTAATTTCGGCGATTCTTGTGTACCAAACTTAGATTCTGTCTGTTTACTATCCGTATTTACTCTGCCATTTGGCTGAGTTTCTGGCTGACTCAACTGCCGAACTTTTGCCATTAACGGCTTAAACTCAGCCGATGCAAAAAAGCTACCAACCAGAAGAACGCTCAGAAATTTTCTCACTTTGATAAGCAATGCCTTTTGGTCGGCGGCATTACTGAGTTCTTCTTGCAATCTTCGCAAAAAGATAGATTGACTTTTATCATCGCCCCAGTTAACCTTCCTGTACTTTTCATTCAGCCATTCAGGTTGTTTTTGCTGAATATCAAGGACAGCTTGATACACACAGGTGCTGATTTTGTCGATAATGGCAGATTCATTCACGTTAGGCTTGGAGTTATCTGGCATAGCCGTCCACGCGCAGCGCTGTCGGGGTTCAGTCCATAATATGAGGAAGACAAAGCTTCACATATTTTCATTATGGCTAGAGACTTGCGGGGATTTATCAAATTGCTGGAAGAAAAGGGACAATTGCGGCGGATTGCCGCTAAGGTTGACCCAGATTTGGAAATTGCCGAAATTGCCAACCAGATGCTGCAACGAGGTGGCCCAGGTTTGTTATTTGAAAACGTGAAAGGGTCGCCGTATCCGGTGGCTGTCAACTTGATGGGGACGGTGGAACGGATTTGCTGGGCGATGAATATGGAACACCCAGAGGAGTTGGAAACGCTGGGTAAGAAGCTGAGTATGCTGCAACAACCTAAGCCGCCGAAGAAGATTTCGCAGGCTGTAGAATTTGGCAAGGTGCTGTTTGACGTATTGAAAGCCAAACCGGGACGCGACTTTTTCCCCGCTTGTCAGCAAGTTGCGATCCAGGGAGACGATCTCGATCTTACTCAAATTCCGATGATTCGCCCTTATCCGGGAGATGCGGGGAAAATTATCACGTTAGGCTTGGTAATTACAAAAGATTGCGAGACGGGAACGCCGAATGTGGGGGTGTATCGCCTGCAATTGCAATCTCGCCATACGATGACGGTGCATTGGCTATCGGTGCGGGGTGGGGCGAGACATTTGCGGAAGGCGGCGGAAAGAGGTAAAAAGTTGGAAGTGGCGATCGCACTCGGCGTTGACCCCCTCATCATCATGGCAGCCGCTACACCCATCCCCGTAGACTTGTCGGAATGGCTGTTTGCCGGACTTTACGGCGGTTCTGGGGTAACTTTGGCCAAGTGCAAAACGGTGGATTTGGAAGTACCCGCTGACTCGGAAATCGTTTTAGAAGGTACGATTACCCCTGGAGAAGTGTTGCCGGATGGGCCTTTTGGCGACCATATGGGCTATTACGGCGGCGTGGAAGATTCCCCCCTGATTCGCTTCCAGTGCATGACCCATCGCAAAGACCCGATTTATTTAACGACGTTTAGCGGGCGTCCGCCGAAGGAAGAAGCGATGATGGCGATCGCACTCAACCGCATCTACACACCTATTTTACGACAACAAGTATCGGAAATTGTGGACTTTTTCCTACCAATGGAAGCCCTCAGCTACAAAGCGGCGATTATTTCCATTGATAAAGCATATCCCGGTCAAGCCAGACGTGCAGCTTTGGCGTTTTGGAGTGCCTTACCGCAATTCACTTACACCAAATTTGTGATTGTTGTCGATAAAGATATCAACATTCGAGATCCGCGTCAGGTTGTCTGGGCAATCAGTTCCAAAGTTGACCCGTCGAGAGATGTGTTTATTTTGCCCAATACACCTTTTGATAGTTTGGATTTCGCCAGTGAAAAGATCGGTTTGGGTGGCAGAATGGGAATTGATGCTACTACTAAAATACCGCCGGAAACAGAACACGAATGGGGCGCACCTTTGGAATCAGATCTCGATGTAGCGGCGATGGTAAAAAGGCGTTGGGCTGAGTATGGGTTAGATGATTTGCAATTAGGTGAAGTTAACCCGAATTTGTTTGGTTATGATGTGAAGTAGAAGTCAAAAGTCAAAAGAAAGGGGCTAGGGATTAGGGGCTAGGGCGTCGGGTAGAAGGGAGAGGGAAAAGGGAAAAGGGAAGAGGGAAAAGATTAATTCTCTCGCGCCCCCGTTCCCCCGTTCCCCCGTTCCCCCACTCCCCCACTCCCCCACTCCCCCGCTCCCTCTTTCCGAC
>NZ_JACJPW010000141.1 GCF_014696265.1 Aerosakkonema funiforme FACHB-1375
TGTCAATTTTTACAATACATTTGTACTATCCGTGGGTAGCGATCGCACTCCTGCAAGTGCCTTAACAAAAGTTCATACAGTGTCGATTACTTTTGTCCGACTACTTAAAACAGAACGGGAAGATGTGCGTTTGGCAATGGAACTGGGAGCTGATGATTATATTACTAAGCCGTGTACTGCAACTGAATTACTGAGTGCGATCTCCAGCAGACTCAAAAAACAAGCTATCTATATCGAGCAATATCAAGAGCAACGAAACAAAGCTAGAAGTTTACAAAGAAGAGTCCAAGATCTCCAAAGACTTAGTAACAGTAAAGAAGAGTTATTGCAGAAACTTTCTCAAGATTTACGCGATCCATTATCTAACATCACGATGGGGATTCAAATGCTCAAATTAGCTCCAACGGAGCAAGCACGGGCTCACTATCTAAAAATTTTGCAACAAGAGTGCGCCCGTGAAATAGCCATTCTCAATCAATTAACCAGTTTGCAAGATTAATTAATCCCAAAAAGATGTCAAATCACAACACCTTAATTTCCACAACAGCCAAACCGGGCACGAAGATCTTAGTCATTGAAGATGATGAGCTGATTCGAGCGAATATTATAGATATTTTAGAGGCGCAAAGGTTTAAGGTCATTGCCGCCAAAAATGGTCGCTTGGGTATATCTTTAGCTCAAGAGATTCTGCCCGATCTAATTCTTTGTGACGTAATGATGCCCGAACTAGATGGTTACGCTGTTCTGGCAGGGTTACGTCAAGATCCTTTGACAGCAGTAATTCCGTTTATCTTTTTGACTGCATTGGCGGATAGAGCTAATACTCGCAAGGGAATGGAGCTAGGGGCAGATGACTATCTGATCAAACCGTGTAAACCACAGGAATTGTTAAATGCGATCGCTACTCGACTCGCCAAGCAAACTATTATTACTGGAGTTTATACTACTGCCCTTAAGCAAGCATCACAACAACTGAATAAATCCCGAAAATATGATAGCTTAACCGAGCTACCGAATCGACTTTTACTAGAAGAGCGCTTTAATCAAATTATAACTTGGAATTTATCTCATAAAAAACAATTACCAGCCGGTTCTAAGCAACTTATTTCTATTTTGTATCTGAGCTTAGATAGATTTGAAAAAATCGTTGAATTTTTAGGACATTCAAGTTGCGATTTATTACTAAAAGCTGTAGCCGAGCGGTTACATAAATGCGTTGAAGAAAGCAATACAATCGCTCGCTTAAATACGGATGAGTTTGTCATTATTATAGCAACGCCACAAACCAAAAAAGGAATTTCTAAAATAGCACAAACTATTATAGATGAGCTTTGTAAACCTTTCCTAATAGAAAACAATAGCAAACTTATCATCACCGTTAGCATCGGCATTGCTTTTTATATGTGTGATGGAGATGATTTAGAAAAATTACTGTTATCCAGTTATAAAGCTATGCTTAAATCCAAGGAAAACGGAGGAAATTTATACACATTTTATCGCAGCAGTTTCCAAATAATAACTTCTGAAAATCTCGCTTTACAGACTAGCTTAGGATATGCTTTAGAGAGAGAAGAACTTGAAGTATATTATCAACCGAAAGTCAGCCTACGTACTGGGAAAATTGTCGGTGCAGAAGCTCTTTTGCGATGGAATCATTCACAACTAGGGATAATCTCGCCTGCTAGATTTATTCCCATTGCCGAGGAAACCAACTTGATAGTTCCTATAGGTGAGTGGGTCTTGAAAACAGCTTGTCAGCAAACAAAAGGATGGCATAATGCTGGGTTCTCCGATTTGCGGATAGCCGTAAACATATCCGCACGGCAGTTCAATCAACCAGACCTATATTCTAGAGTCTACCAACTATTAATAGAAACAGGATTAGATCCAAAATACCTTGAGCTTGAATTAACTGAAAGCGTACTTATGCAAAATACAGAAGTCAGCATTGTGAGATTGACGGCTTTTAAGGCGCTAGGAGTACAGATTGCCATTGACGATTTTGGGACGGGGTATTCTTCTTTGAGTTATCTACAACAATTTCCATTTGAAACGTTGAAAATAGACAAATCTTTCATTGGTAAAGTTAATAGCGACCCTAAAACGAAGTTGATTACCAAAAATATTATACAGATGGCTCACGATCTCAAATTAAATTTAGTTGCTGAAGGAGTAGAAACGCAAGCAGAATTAAACTTTTTATATTATAATGATTGTGATGAGATGCAAGGTTATTTATTTGACAAGCCTTTGAATGTACGTGACTTTGAAGAAAGATTGTTAGCGGGGAAAAGTCTACAAATATTGCCAGCTAAATCAGATTTAGATTAGCGGTCTGTAAATTCTAGCTGTCGAAACAGAAGTAAATTCTATTTATTGAGGAAGAAAAAATGACAAAGATTTTGCTGATCGAAGACGAGCAAGCAATTAGAGAGAATATCTTGGATCTGTTGCAAGAGCAAAATTTTGAGGCTACAGCCGCAGAAAATGGCTTAAAAGGTATTCAGACTGCCAAAGAAATTAGGCCAGATTTGATTATTTGTGATGTGACAATGCCCGATCTAGATGGCTACAGCGTCCTACAGGCATTGAGAGGTGACTCAACTACAGCGATGATTCCTTTCATTTTTCTGACAGCTTTAGCTGATAAAGCCAATACTCGCAAAGGTATGGAATTGGGAGCTGACGATTATCTAACTAAGCCATGTCGGCCAGTTGAATTACTGAAAGCAATTGAGACTCGATTGGAAAAACAAGCACTGATCGAGCAAAAACAAGCACAAAAAATGGAAGAATTGCGTAATAATATTACTTTTTCTCTTCCGCATGAGCTACGAACTCCATTGAATGGAATTCTGGGATTTTCAGAGATTTTACTTACGGAACTAAATCGGCCAGATCTGCTTGAAATTAGAGAAATGGTTGAGCATATTCACGTTTCTGGTCGTCGGTTATATCGATTAATACAAAACTTTTTGTTATATGCAGATCTAGAGTTAATCGCTAACGTACCAGAGCGCATAAAAATGCTACGCAGCCACTATACAGAAAGCATCGATTCAATTATTGCAGAGCGAGCGATATACCAAGCAGAACAAGCAGAGCGAAGAGCCGATTTGCGCTTACAATTGCAAGATGGTCAGGTCAGGATGTCTGCTCAACGTCTGAATAAGTTGGTTGAAGAATTGGTGGACAATGCGTTCAAATTCTCTGAGCCTGGAACGAGAGTGGATGTTGTCACTGAAGTAGACAAAAATTCGTTTATTTTATCTGTAAGCGATCGAGGGCGGGGGATGAAAGCCGAGCAAATTGCTAATTTGGGAGCTTATATGCAATTTGAACGCAAACTTTACGAACAACAAGGCTCTGGATTGGGGTTAGCGATCGCCAAGCATTTAGCCGAATTACATGGAGGTACTTTAACGATCGAGAGTGTACCCAATCAAGAAACAACAGTTACAGTCATACTGCCAAAGGACGACCCATATACTGAATCTAATAATTGAGCCAAAATAGATTGCGGTATAACTTCAAAAATTTATTAAGTAAAATTTTTGAATAGTTGGCAATACTGGGAAGAGTGAAACTAACGACTTATGGCACGAGGCGATCAAATTTATGCGATTCGACAGTTTCTCACGATTGAAGGTGTTTACCAGCATCACGGTATTGACTGCGGCGATGGAACTGTGATTCACTACCGCAAAACGAGCGCTACCATTGAACGCACTTCCATTGCTACGATGGCTCAAGGTTCAAAAGTTTATGTAAAGCAGTACCAAACTTGTTTCATTCCCGATGTAACGATCCGTCGTGCTGAAAGTCGTTTAGGCGAACAAAAATACAATTTGCTGTTTAACAATTGCGAACACTTTGCTACTTGGTGCAAGACCGGTGTTAGCTACAGCCAGCAGGTGGTAGATTTTATCCCTATGCTGGCGAATATCAATGTTGATAGTTTAGCCGAACCTGTAGGCCGATCGCTCAAGGAAGCCAAACAAGATGATGCTATCCAGTTAGTCGATCGAGCCCTCTCCCAAATTCGAGTTACTTGGGATACAATTCAACCTCAGTACACTCAAGAACTCAAGGAAATCGATGTTTGGCAACGAGTTGCGATACAGGCGCTCAAACAAAAGCGGGAAGACTTAGCACGGGCGGCACTTCAGAGAAAGCGGGAGTATAAACAACGTGCCGAATCACATCAGGAAATGCTACAAAAGCTAGCGAAAATGACGGAAACGCTCCTCTTAAATCAGCAATCTTGGCAACAGGTTCAATAAAGCTATACATCATGAAAGAACACAGCCTCGATCGATCGCCATCTTACCGATTAATTACTATTCCAATTAGCCATTACTGCGAGAAAGTCCGCTGGGCATTGGATTGGCTAGAAATTCCTTACATTGAAGAACGCCACGTACCCCTTTTTCATCGACTCGCAACTCGTTCTCTCGGTGGCAAAAGCGTTCCGGTTTTGGTAGCGCCAGAGGTTGCTTTAGTCGATTCAACAGATATTTTGCATTACTTGAACGGCAAAAATGACGGAAGTCGGCAACTTTATCCAACGGAATGGAATCTCCGCCAGGAAGTTGAAAAATGGGAAGAATTATTTGATAGCCAGCTTGGTGTGTCCGCGCGATGTTGGGCATATTTTTATCGCCTTAATGACCGGGAAGCCATGCGTCGAGGTTGGTGCGAAGGAACTCCCCAAATAGAGCAAATGGGATTTGCGATCGCGTTTCCCTTAATGCGTCGCATCGTGCAAAAATCATTGAACGTTACAGCCGCTTCATCTGCCACTTCCTTAGAAAAAATTAGAGAGATTTTTGATAAAGTAAGCCAACGCTTATCTGATGGTCGTCCCTACTTAATTGGCGATAAATTTTCCGCAGCAGACTTGACTTTTGCCGCCCTATCCGCTCCCACTTTACTGCCTCCAGAACATCCTATGAAACTGCCTCAAATAGATGCGATTAACAGCGAAATGGCAACAACAATCAAAGAATTCAGAGAAACTCCAGCAGGAATTTATGCACTTCGTCTTTATCGAGAACATCGTCATTAAACGTAGGGTGGGCATTGCCCACCAAATTGGCCGTCACCCTTCTCCAGACAAAATGGTGGGCATTGCCCACCCTACAAATTATGTTTGGTGAGGGCAATCAAAGGTAACCTGATGCTATTTTTGTACTAAGTGCTAAACAGGAGAGCAAATAGCCATGATCGCTTCTACACTTGCACCCCAAATATCGGAGGTTTTTTCACTGGAAGATTGGATGCAAAATCCTCCAGATCGTAAAGAATGGGTAGATGGGCAATTAGTGGAGAAAAACGGAATGACACTCAAGCACAGTCGGATTCAAGCCAAATTATCTACCTACTGGAGAAATTACAAGGATTCCAGCGGACAAGGAGGAGAAGTTTATACAGAAGTACCTTGTCGAACTAATAAACAGGGACGTTATCCTGATGTTGCATATCTGACACCAGAATTGCTCGCCCAATTTGGCGAACCTGCTGTACTTCCCCAAAGTTTCCCGCTAATTGCTGAGATAGTTTCACCTAC
Source organism: Aerosakkonema funiforme FACHB-1375 (assembly GCF_014696265.1). Classification (GTDB taxonomy): domain Bacteria; phylum Cyanobacteriota; class Cyanobacteriia; order Cyanobacteriales; family Aerosakkonemataceae; genus Aerosakkonema; species Aerosakkonema funiforme_A. The sequence goes on from NZ_JACJPW010000141.1 coordinate 5,570, forward strand.
AGATTTTGCAGAAGAGGTAATTGCTAAAGCACAAGAATACTTGCAATCGGGTTGTCACGAAGTTTGGTTGGTGTTTCCTGATAATCGCTGGATTATTGTAATTACTCAAAATCAACGACTTGTGTTTATTTCTGATGAGGTAGTTAGCACTCAGACTGTTTTACAAGGTTTCAGTGTAGCAGTAGATGAGTTATTAGCTTGAGGGAAAATGAAAGATTTTAGGATATTTCGATCGCCACTATCTAAATACGTTTTTACAGAAGAAGCTAAAGCTTTCGCTAATATTGGTGGAACTGCATTACCAATCTGGTTGAACTGGCTATTTTCAGAACCTTTAAATTTAAACCAATCTGGGAAACTCTGAAGTCGCGCACCTTCTCTAACTGTCAGTCTTCGCCTGCGTCCGTCGGCTAAACGTATTCGTAACATATCGCCAGTCGCACCGCATAAATTACGACAAGTAACAGTTCTAGAAGGCGCATCAAGATGCAAATCTCTAGGTTTGATACATTTGGATGCTATCTCATATTTTTTAACATATTCATCCATGCTAGGAGTAAGAAATTTTGATTCTGGTGGGGCAGAAAATGCCAGTTCTTCTAATGCTTCTCCAGCAGTGTAGGGCGATTTGAGATGCGTTTTTACAGGCCATTTCCAACCGCCTCTGTGCGCCACGCAAAAAAGCCGTTCTCTTTTTTGTGGAACTCCATAATTGGCAGCATTTAAAATTTGCCATTCCACAAAATATCCTAGTTCTTGCAAAGCGATAACAATTTCTTCAAAGTATGCTTTGTTGCGGAATAGCATTCCCCGCACATTTTCAAATAAAGCAATTTCTGGACGATAGCGCTTAACAGCAGAAATAAATGTTGGGAAGCCATCGCGACTATCTTTTAGTCCTAGTTGATGTCCGCCGACGCTAAAAGGTTGGCATGGTGGCCCTGCAATTATTACTGTTGCACCATCAACTAAATCTGATGAGGGCATTAAAGTAATATTATAACATAAATTACGCAGATTGTGGCTATAAGTTAAGCAGGCATCTTCTAATATTTCGTAGCCAACGGTTTGAAAACCTGCGGCTTCAAAACCAAGGGCAAGTCCGCCGCAACCTGCAAATAAATCTATCACTAAAGGTTGATTGCCTTGGTTTGGGGAAAGTTGAAGTTCTTGATGAATGAAGTCAAGGTACGGGAGTTTGTTTTGCATCTGGCGATATTTCCGATCTGCGATACTGCATAATGGTTACAGAGATGATTGGGATTAGTTTAGCAGCTATTTGAGTTAAGCCAAACTTCCATTTTAGCGATGATGATAACTCTTGCCAGGAAACAGGTACAAAACCAAAACGTGTATAAAAATCTGCCAATTTTTTACCTACACATTCCAGATAAAGCGGTTGGGTTGATTGTTGGATTAAATGTGTGACTAAGTAGCTACCCAAACCGCGATCGCGCCAATTTGGTGCAACTACTAAACTACCTAATTCTTGCGCTTCGGGAAAAGAGCGCAGTTGTCCGCAAGCTACTACAATGTTATCGCATTCAATAAGCCAAAATTGTTGCCAGCGTAACTGGGTAGGATCGAGTTTCGCACTTAATACTAATTTCCGAATTGCCCAGATGTCTCTAGCACTTGCTGGGCGAATAATACAACCTGGTGGTAGGGAATTAGAAGAAGTTTTCATGGCTTAACAGTCTCCAGCGACATGAAAATTGCCGATTTTCGATTGCAGGTTTTAGGTTGAATTTAAATCGGCAATCGAAAATTTAAACTTTGCAATTTCCAGTTCCCATTATCGAGATTTCATATCTGCGATCGCACTCCTAGCTACCCCAGCAATAGCTTGGTCTGTTGCTTTGGGTAAGTGATAGTATTTGCCGCTAGCTGTCTTCGCCAATTCTTTCGCAAATCCAGTGGAAATAAACTTATTTTCGGTATCGATAACTAACAGTTGAATTCCCAAACCTCGAATTCGCGCCGCAATTTCCAAGAGCTCGTTTTTGATATCCGGTTTTTCTCCTTCTGGCAAAGGTTCGCCTAAAGAACGCGCTAGAGGAATATTCCCCCGACCGTCGGTAATCGCTACAATTACTACTTGACCGATATCGCCAGACATTTGTGCGTTCATCCCCACTCGCACCGCCTGAGTTAAACCGTGTGCTAAAGGAGAACCGCCACCACAGGGTAACAGTTCCAGACGGCGACGCGCTAATGCAATGGAACGAGTTGGAGGTAACAGCACATCGGCGCGTTCTCCACGGAAAGGTATCAACGATACTTGGTCGCGATTTTCGTAAGCTTCGGTCAACAGACTCATCACCGCACCTTTCGCTGATTGCATCCGGTTGAGCGCCATCGAGCCAGAAGCATCTACAACGAATACTACCAGAGAGCCGGCTTTGCGTACCAATCTTTTCGATCGAATATCTCCTTCTTCCACAATTACTCGTCGATTGGGTTGACGTTCCCGTCGCGCTTTTTGGTAAGGTGCAGCTGCGCGTAAAGTAGCATCGACGGCAATTCGTCGCACCCGCCCTTTTGGTAACATCGGTTTAACGTAGCGACCCCTATCTTCGGAAAAGATTTTGCTGCGAGTCCCTGATTTTCCGCGACGTTGCGCCATCTGTGCAAAGTAAAGCACGGTGGGGTCAAGAATTACTCCTTCCGGATCGAAAACAAATTCTTCCGGGATACTAGCTTGTTCTTGTTCCGGTTCTTGAGGATTTTCTTCTTCTTCCTGGTTATCCTGTTCTTGTTCGGATTGGTCTTCCGGTGGTGGTGGCGGTGGCGGAGGTGGCGGCGGTTGTTGTTCCGGTGGCGTCTGCACAATTGTCGCTCTCGGAACTATTACCAGTTCCACTGCACGACGCAAATCTTCAGCTGTAACGTTGGTGCGTCCTTCTAACGCAGCAGCAGCTTTGGCAACTCGCACGGCGAATAATTCCGCTCTATGTCCCTGTACGCCGGCGCGAATGGCTTCTTCTACTAAATATATGATTTGATCGTGGCTGATGTTAACTTCTTTGAGCCATTCTCTGGCTAAGACGATCTGAGTTTTGAGGTTGTCGATGTCTTCGCTGTATTGTGCGAGGAAATCTTGGGGATTTCTGGAGTATTCTAGTGCTTGCTCTACTGCTTGCACTCGATCGTCTAATCCCAATACACCATCAGCTGAAAGGGTGATGGCAATTCTGTCAAGTAAATGTTCTCGCAGCGTTCCTTCTTCAGGATTGTAAGTGGCAATGAACAGTGCTTTGCAAGGATGTTCGACGCTAATTCCTTCCCGTTCGATGAGGTTGCGTCCTTCCGATAATACTGTGAGCAGTTGGTTGGCAATTTGGTCATCTAGTAGGTTAATCTCATCTACGTAGAGTACGCCTCGATTTGCTGCTGCTAATAATCCCGGTTGAAATACCGAACTGCCGCGTTTGACCGATTCTTCTACATCAACTGAACCTAACAATCTGTCTTCTGTGACTCCCAAGGGAATTTGTACGAAGGGTGCGGGAACAACTTCTGTCTCCACAAACCCGGTTTCTTGGAGAAACCGGGTTTGTGACCCCGCCTCGTTGGGGTCGGCGTTGCAAAAAGAACCTTTGACGACTTCAATGGGTGGCATGAGTGCGTGCAAAGCGCGTGCCATAACGGATTTGGCTGTTCCGCGACGACCTGCGATCGCTACTCCCCCCAACCCCGGATCGACCGCCGCCAGCAGCAGCGCTAGTTTGATCGCTTCTTGACCGACGACGGCAGCTAGAGGAAATGTTATATTTGCCGTTGTGCTAATGAGGGCTGGCATAGTTTTGTGCTTTTTTAGTCCAGCTTTTCAGCATATCGCAGACTTTGCCTACCCAGCGCGGTTACTCCCTTTCCGCTCAAAGAATATGTATTGCATTAGGGGGGAGTGGGGGAGAAAAGAACAACAGGTAACTTGCGATCGATCATCTTACGGCGGGAAGGGAGTAATTTAACTGCGAAACTTTGTTACACACAGGCGATCGTCTCTGCCAAAATCTCTCTCAAAGACAAATATAATCCAAACTTGCCTGGTTGGGTGGGTTTAAAATGGTGCTTTCTTCGTTGACCTGGATGCGATCGCAAAGCTGCACGATCGATAAATTTTTCTGCCCATCCTTGCAGCTATAAATTTCCAGTACAGCATTTGGCACCGCTTCAAAAAATAAGCGTTCTCCTGGAAAAATAACGCGCTCGTACTTCAAATTGGGAATATTCCTTAAACGTACTATTTGAATCTGGCTAGTCTCGTTGATGTAAAAACAGAGAATGCGATCGGCGTTTTCTAAATTCTGGTTAAACTGTGTTTGTGCCATATCTGTTAATTGGCCCACTTTAAAATGCCTATTTTATCTTCTTAGTATTGAATGTAACTGATAATTCTTCCCTCTAGATCGGTCTGAGGAGTGACGATATTGTTAATTTAGCCTGTAGGCATAAATACAGTAGCCCAAACGTAGATTTCTCCTTCGTTCCGACAAGGGAACTCTTAAGCACAAGGAGGATTCTTTTGCCAAACCAACTACTTATGCCTACACCCTATGTCTTAGGAGAGGTTGATTTCTTCCAGCTTGCAATGATAGAATGAATAAAATTTTGAGTAAGTCAGCCTAATCCAGATTTTTAAACCTGGAGCGGAGGAACCACATTTTGGGGCGTATTTTTGCCTTTTTTAGTCAAAATTTGGCAGAAAAGGACATCTCTCAGTCCTAGCCCGTCAGCTAACTTCGTAGGCATTGAGAGGAGACTGAAGAGGCAGCTTTTTTTAAAGTTCTGACCTCATCAGTGTCCCCGGCTGGTACTGCTCAGCATTCTTGTACCTGCTTCTGACACTATGGCTATACAACTAAATTTGTCTGCGATCGCGGTTGCCGGACAGGCAGCCTGGAGACGCGCAAAACCGATCGTTCTGCGAGATGTCGTAATTTTACCTACCCTTGGTTTTTTGGGGATTATCGTCCTGTGGTGGGCGGTTGCCCTTGCCAATCACGAATTGATGCCCACCCCACCAGAGGCATTGATTGCTAATTTAGACTACATTTTAAACCCGTTCTACGAACGCGGCCCCGGTAATTTGGGAATTGGTTGGTTGTTGCTGGCAAGTTTAAGACGGGTATTGCTAGGATTTTTGTTAGGTGCAGTTGTAGCGATTCCCTTGGGTTTTCTGATTGGGATGTCCAAACCCGCTATGTTAGCGCTCAATCCCATCATTCAGATTTTTAAACCAGTATCGCCTCTAGCTTGGCTTCCCATCGCCTTAGCTATCTTCAACTTGGCAGATCCATCGGCTATTTTTGTAATTTTCATCACATCTTTGTGGCCAACGATTATTAACACTGCCCTCGGCGTTTCCAGCGTTTCCAAAGATTATATAGATGTGGCAAAAGTTTTGGAAATGCCAAGATGGCGGCAAATTACCAAGATTATTTTGCCAGCAAGTTTGCCCTATATCTTTACGGGATTGCGAATCAGTTTGGGGATTGCATGGCTGGTAATTGTTGCCGTAGAAATGCTCACAGGCGGTATCGGGATCGGCTTTTTTGTGTGGGATGAGTGGAGTCGTTTAAACCTGAGTTCAGTATTTTTGGCAGTGCTGGTAATTGGTTTAACTGGGCTACTGCTTGATTGGGCTGTGGGCAAAATTGAGGTTTTAGTAACTCGCCGCCCTACAACTGTTTCAAATTAGGCAATAGTCAGGGGTCAGTAGTTAATAGCAACGAACAACTGACCGATGACAACTGATAATTAGCAATTACCAATCGGTGGAGTTAAATGATGATTGACACCGACAATAACTATTGGAGTCGTCGCGATTTTATCAAAGGAATAGGTGCGGCTGCTGCGGGAATGGCACTATCTTCTTGTGCAATTTCAGGCGATCGATCTGCCAAAGGACTCACCCCAGAAGCTTTAGCAGTCGAACCTGTCGTAGATCCCAAAACCTTAGAAAAACCGAATCTCACTGTCGGGTACGTGCCGGTTAATGACTGTGCGCCATTTGCGATCGCTTGGAAAAAAGGCTTCTTTCGCAAATACGGTTTAAACGTCAAACTTAACCGCGAAGCTAGTTGGGCAACTTCTCGCGACGGCATCATTTTTGGACGCCTCGACGCCTCACCCGTCGTATCCGGTGCTGTCACAAATGCCAGAATTGGAGCTGAAGGCGCACGTCACGCACCTTTATGTGCGGCGATGACAATTCACCGTCACGGTAACGCCATGACGATGAATCGGGCAATGTGGGATTTCGGTTTGCGTCCTTGGCGGGATTATAACGGCGATTTGGAAACTTTCGGTCGCGATTTCCGCAACTATTTTGACAAACAACCAGCCGAAAAAAAAGTTTGGGCAGTAGTACTCAGTTCGGCTATTTACGAATACTTTGTTCGTTACTTATCTGCTGCTGCTGGTGTCGATCCTTTTAAAGAGTTTCGCATCATTATTATTCCGCCGCCACAGATGGTGACAAACGTGCGAATTGGCGCAATGCAAGCTTACATGGTAGCGGAACCTTGGAACACGCGGGCAATAAAAGGTAATGAAGGAGTTGGTTTTACCTTCGCCCAAGGTAGAGAAATTTGGTCAGGGCATCCCGATCGACTTTTGGGCGTGATGGAAGATTTCATCATTAAATATCCCAAAACTTATCGTTCTCTGGTGAAGGCGATGATCGAAGCTTGTCAGTATTGCAGCAAACCGGAAAATCGCCCAGAAGTTGCCGAATTGATTACAGATCGATCGTTTACGGGGGCTAAGCCAAAAAAAGGTGCGATCGATAAGCTTACCCGTCCCGCAATTGTTGGGGAGTACAACTATGGCGGCTTTGATGACAAAGAGCGTATCCTCAATTCACCTGAAACAACACTTTTCTTCGATTTACCACCCAATCTTGCCAGAGAGCCGGGAGACCATTCCACATTTCTATGGCAATCGGAAAGTATTTGGTTAATGACTCAGGCAGCTCGTTGGGGACAAATTAAAGAGTTTCCCAAAAATGCAAAAGAATTGGCTGCGAAAGCTTGGAAAACCGATCTTTATCGCGAGATTGCCACAGAAATGGGTATTCAATGTCCCGCAAGAGATGAAAAAGTCGAACCCGCTGAAGCGTTCATAGACAAAAAAGCTTTCGATCCTAGCGATCCGGTGGGTTATCTTAACAGTTTTGAAATCCGAGCAAATGCACCAACTCGCTTTTTCATGTCTTAATTTTTTTGTCATTTGTCATCATTCATATCGTGCCCGGTTGCATCATTTGCTAAAAAAATCGCACTCTTATCTGTGTTCATCTGTGTTCATCTGTATTCATCTGTGGTAAAAATTTCACCCTTGATGCCAACAGATAATTTCCTGGATCGCTCATGTACAACCAATGCTACCGGATACGATCTCATTAGTTATTTGGTGGTTCAAGTAGCAAATGAACCATAAGGAACGAGCAACCTATCGAATAAGTCAAAACCATTTGAGGACTTTACCATGATTAAACCGACTTCCGTTTCTACCAATGCCTCCGAGCGTTCGTTACCCCGCCAGGGATTTCTGGAAATAGAGAATTTATTCAAGTCGTACCGGACTGCTGATGGGGGTGAATTTGTAGTTTTAAATGGCATCGATCTCACCATCGGTGAAGATGAATATATCTCCGTAATCGGTCACTCTGGATGTGGCAAATCAACACTGCTCAAAATTGTGGCAGGTTTGGAAAAACCGACTTCTGGAACGGTGTGGTTAGATGGCAGAGAAGTTCGCAAACCGGGAAGCGATCGCATGATGGTATTTCAACATTATGGGCTGCTACCCTGGCTAACAGTGCGCGAAAACATCCGTTTGGCTGTTGATGAAGTCCTCAAAAATGCTACCCGCGCCGAAAAAATTAGTATCGTGAACGAACACTTAGCGATGGTGAATTTAAATGCCGCAGCAGATAAATATCCGGATGAAATTTCTGGTGGGATGAAACAAAGAGTTGGCATTGCGAGAGCCTTGGCGATTCGACCTAAAATGTTACTGATGGACGAACCTTTCGGGGCGCTGGATGCGCTGACTCGCGGTAAATTGCAGCGACAAGTTCTCAATATTTGGGAAAGCCATAAGCAAGCAGTAATGATGATTACCCACGATGTCGATGAGGCGATTTATATGTCCGATCGCATAGTCTTGATGACGAACGGCCCTGCTGCTACAATAGGAGAGATTTTAGAGGTGCCTTTTCCCCATCCCCGCAACCGTCAGGAAATCCGACAGAGTAAAGAATATTTTGAACTCCGCAATCACGCCTTGAATTTCCTCGATCGGTATTTTACCCAAGACGAGTAGATTACACCATTATTTCCTTTAAAAGGGAGAAGCTTGTGAACATCAAATCAATGTTAATGCGACTGCAAAGCTCATTAGGTCGAGATGATTTATGCGATCGAATTGTATTGTTGCCACAACCAAAAAAAACAGTTATTGCGGCAGATGAATCATCAAATTCGCTCACTTTAGTTGTAGGGTATAATGGCTCTCCCAAAAGCCACGCGGCTTTAGATATTAGCCTTTTAATTGCTCATCAAACACGTTTGGCTACGAGTAAGCAAGTCACAGTTCAAGTTGTCTACGTTCTAGAACAAAATCAAAGTAACCAGCGCCAGGATATTTTCAGGAAATCTTCAATTGATGCGATGTCAATAGAGTTTTTATCAGCCTCTGGCTCGAAATCGGGCACGCCTGTATTAACTCGAACTAAACTCAAAACATCGATAGATTCTTGCTCGCTCAAAGAAACTTTTTCTGAATACTATTCTTTTGAACAAGCGGAAAGTATTTTATGGCAGGCACGCTGTCTCGTTGAGGAATGGCGGGATGCTTTCGCAGCCCATCTTCGATTCGGTTCTGTAGCTACAGAACTGAGAAAAGTTGTAGAATCGAAATCCGCAGATATACTTTTCCTTGGCTGCAAATCTTCCGACGAACCTATCGTGCAAAAACTAGGTTGTAATTTCCCCTGCGCCGTGTTAGGAATTCCCGACACTGTTGATTGAGTACTCATTAGACATCTCCAAAAATTCTTGTGGGGTAGGCATCCTGCCTGCCTTTAAGATTCTTTTCTGGAGATGTCTATTAAAGATCGAACATTGGCCAGAAAAGTTTGTAATGTTTGTGCTTGCCAACATTACAATCAGCCCCAAATATTATTTTTTTATTACGCCACCTTTACGCGGGTGGCTTTTTTTTGTACGATGCGATCGAGTATCTAACTCAGTAGAGGGGTAGTTCGTGGAAAACTGGCAAGCTATTATTGCTACTTTAACCTTTGTCGGTGTAATTTTCTTAATCATGACTGAGTGGATACACCTAACGATCGCTGCCTTTTTAGGGGCATTGATATTAGTTTTCGCTCACGTCATGACTTTAACAGAAGCTATAGGATACATCGGTCAAAGTCATGCAACACTGAGCTTATTCTTCGGAGTAATGGTACTCGTGCGATCGTTTGAGCCAACCAAAATTTTTGATTACTTAGGAACTCAAATAGTTTTGTTGGCTAAAGGAAAAGGCAATCGCCTACTTTTAGGTATTGTGGCTATTACCACTCCCATTTGTGCCTTTTTACCAAATGCCACCACCGTAATGTTGCTAGCACCTTTAATTCCACCTATAGCAGAAGAAGTAGGTGTGGATTTTGTGCCCTTGCTGATCTTAATGGTTTTTATTGCTAATAGCGCTGGCTTGCTAACAATTGTTGGCGACCCCGCCACTTTCATTGTGGGAGATGCAGTCAATATTAGCTTTACAGATTACCTAGTTCGCTTGAGTTTGGGAGGTGCGATCGCTATTTTCACGGTGATAGCTATTCTCCCATTTTTATTCCGCCCAATATGGCAGAAAAATTTAGACGACCTAGAACATTTGCCACACCCAAAGATTAATCATCCCCGCGTTTTAGCAGTTGGCGCATTAATAGTGGCTTTCGTATTAATTTTCTTCGTCATCGGAGAAATGCTGCCGACCCCAATTTCTCCAGCGACAGTTGCTTTGTTGGGAGCAGTTTTAGCATTGCTACTTTCACACCATAGCAAAATAGATTCTGTCAATAATATATTGAGGGATGTTGACTGGAGTACATTGATATTTTTTATGTCTATCTTTGTGCTTATTGGGGGGTTGGAAAAAACTGGTGTAGTTGGCAGTTTATCAGGATTATTGGCAATAGTTTTAGGCAAAAATATTGCGTTTGGCTCAATAGCTATCCTCTTTTTTGTCGGAATTATATCGAGCGTCGTTCCCAATATTCCGCTTGTGGTGGCGATGGTGCCATTACTCAAACAATACGTAGTTAATGTAGGCTTAGTAAGCTCAGAAGTACTATCCCCAAACTTTCAAGGACAGTTCCCACCAGAAGTGCTACCGTTATTTTATGCCATGATGTTCGGTGCAACTTTAGGAGGAAACGGTACGATGGTAGGTGCTTCTTCCAACATCGTAGCGGCAGGAATTTCCGAACTGCACGGACGCCGAATTTCGTTTAAAACTTTTCTGAAATACGGCTTACCTGTGATGACGCTGCAACTGATAATGGCAGCATTGTATGTGATTGTTCGCTTTTTAATCTAGGGAAAGTTAGAAGCGGCGATTTTCATCAGCAGGAATACTTACTCTCCATCTCGATCTCAAGCGGCGGCTGAGAGGTCGTCGACAATTTTCACCCGTCCTTTGAGTACGGCTCTCAGCAGTCTGTTGAGAGAGCATCTGTCTTCTTCATCCAAGCTTTCATCGAGGATAGCTGCTAGGAGTCCGTAGCGATCGGCTACCGTAAGAACACCAGTATCGGTAACAGAGGCGAGAATTTCAGAAATTGCACCGGGAAGAAGATTTACTGGGTACATCATGGCAGTGGGTTGAACCCTACATATCTAATGTGCCGTGTTTTCGCCAAGGCAAGTGCGATCGCTTCGATAACTAACCTGTGAGAATTACTGGATTTTTGAGTGATGCAGCCTATCACATCTCAGTGATCTCAATTACAAAGCCGATGCCAAATGCCCAAACTTGGATGCCTTTACTCACATCGGCTCTTGCGTACATGGTGTGATAAGTAAAGCTAATTTATGACGCTAATCTTTGCTGTGTAAGCATTTCCATTCCCAATGCCCAATCCCCAATGCTCAAAAAAGCGGTTTTCCACACTAAGTACGGAAGAACCAAGCTAATTATGAAAAATCAATCCTTCTAAAGCTCTCTGTGTTTCGCTTGATTTTATCAGAAATTATTTTAGTTATACATATACAGTAGTTATTAGAAATAAAAATAGTTCTGTTATTGCACTTCTTAACATTTTTTTAAGAACTGTGAAAAACTTCGCCATAACACTTTAAGTTAAGACGCTCGCCAATTTGAATACTGTTTTGAGAATTGGAAAGGCTATCATAACAAAAGCTGCAAATTCTCTTGATTTAGCATGAGTTACCATTCCGTGCCAAATAACTTCGATAAAAACTCAGACTCCAATCCCACCGTGCCTTACGGCGATCCTGATATGCGAAGATTTGCTGACCGTCTTGCTAAAACTCTAGAACGGGATGCTTTAATTCAACAAACTACAGATGAGCTGAGAGAGTTTCTGCAAGTCGATCGCGTCGTCTTATATTACTTTTATCGCGAGTGGAAAGGTCAAATTACCTTTGAATCCATAAGTTCTAAGCAGTTATCGATTTTAGGATCGACAGGCCCGGACGATTGTTTTGATGATGAATACGCACAAATGTATCTGGCGGGAAGGATGAGAGCGATCGCAGATATAGAATCAGAGATCGTCAACCCTTGTCACCGAGATTATCTCCGCAGTATGCAAGTTCGCGCTAATTTAGTCGCGCCCATTCTCAATTCCGTCAGATTGTGGGGATTGCTAATTGCTCATCACTGCAAAGAAGCTCGTCCCTGGTCATCTCCGGATATTGAAGCAATGAAAAAAGGTGCAGAAACCTTAGCAAACGCTCCGGCAATCCGAAATAGCTGATTTGTAGAGACTGGTTATTTCTAGTCAATTATTCTAATTTGGACACGGTATCATCAAATATTTTTCGATCCAAAGTTTTGATTATGCCGTGTTCAAAGACGCATTTTTATAACAAAAAATATCCAAGTTAGTGAATATATAATAGAGTTTTTACAAACTCAATATCGGTATAGCGATATTTAATAATATTTCTGCATTAAGCATCTTTATTTGCCTGGGTATTTGCTAGAAAAACGGTTTCTAAACTTGGCGCACGGAAAAAACAGACTCCCTTCCACAGAGTCTGTTTTAATTGATGATATTCGAGCGGAGCGATCGCACAATTTTCATGGTAAAATTTAAGTGCGATCGCTCCTTCAACTTATCGGCGAAATTATCTTATCGGCAATAGCTCAGATAGGCTCCAGATACATAACCGCTAATTGGGCCAGTAACTCTTACCCAACCGTTGGAGCTATAACCGCTAATTCTGACACGAGTTCCGTTGTATAATTTGCCGACAATACGTCCTCCTGGAACTCGACGGACATTCAGCCGACCGCCATTTGTACTAACTCGGCGACAGTAGCCAGCACTAGCAACTCGATATCCACTTCCGCTTCCGCCATAATATGTTGTCACTGTGCGCTCATAACTGACGCTGCGAGCTACTACTGTACTGGCACTCGCCGCAGAGGGAAAACTAAATCCAGTCATGCCTACAGACAATAAGGCCATGACAGCCATAGATTTTAATGTTTTCAAGAGTTTCATGTGGTCAAATCCTTCTCTTCGCAAAAGATAAAAATTGAAAAATCAACTTCGCTTACCTTTCCAGAGCCTACTCATTCAAAACAGGAAATTTTGGAAAAAATTTTAGTTTTTGCTAATCTTGTTTGAGAAACCCGATCCTCACAAGACCGCTGCGTAAGCTCTTGTTTGTATTCTCGGAAATCAGAAGCAGGTTCGGCAGTACCCTCTCCGGGTACTTTTCTGCTAAGTTTTAGGTTGGGTTGAGAGAACTTACTGTAGAGACGTTTCATGAAACGTCTCTACATTCAAAATAAAAGGGGTTATGCGAGTAAGGGGAGGTCGAAGCATTCGGATATAAAATCTAGCGTTTTGAGCGAGCGATTGTCGCCCGAATGCTTCGCCCCTACAAATCTACACAACTTGGCTCAACCCAACCTACAAAGAATGGTTAAAAAACCCGGTTTCTTAAAGAACTGGAGTTTAGACTATCGCACCCCAGGT